>DASUKT010000315.1:0-5046 GCA_036278575.1 Pseudolabrys sp.
AGCGCATCGCACCCGGTCACTTCATCGGGCACTTGTTGTGGAAGTTGTCCTGGCTGTCCTTCACGATGGTCGCGACAGTCTTCAGCACGAATTCGCCCTTGGCGTTCTTCACCACGTCCTGCAGATAGAAATTCTGGATCGGAATGTGGTTGTTGCCGAATTTGAAGTTGCCGCGCACGGATTTGAAATCGGCCTTTTCCAGCGCCTTCTGCACCGCTGCCTTGTCGGAGAGGTTTCCTTTCGTGGCAACCACCGCCGAATTGATGAGATAGGCGGCATCGTAGGTCTGCGCGCCGTAGAACGACGGCTTCTTGCCCGGATACTTCTTTTCGAAATCGGCGACGAACTTCTTGTTTGCTTCGTTCGGAAGATCGTTGACCCACTGCTGCGCGCCGGGGACGCCGAGCGCCAGATCTTTCTGCAAAGGCAGCGACAGTTCGTCGATGGTGAAGGCGGTGTAGAGCGGAATCTTGCCCTTCAAACCGGCCTGCGCATACTGGCTAAGGAACTGCACGCCGGCTTTGCCGGGATAGAACACGAAGATGGCATCCGGATTGGCTGCTTTCGCCTTCGCAAGCTCGGCGGAGAAGTCGAGCTGCGACGGCCATGTCGTCAGCTCCTGACCGACGACCTTGCCCTTGAACGTGGACGCCACGCCCGCGAGCATGTCCTTGCCGGCGGCGTAGTTCGGGCCGATCAGGAACACGCTCTTCACGCCCTTCTGGTTCATGTAGAGGCCCATCGCCTGCGGCGTCTGATCGTTCTGCCACGAGGTCGAGAAGATGTAGGGCGAGCACAATTCGCCGGCGATCTGGTGCGGGCCGGCGTTCGACGTGATGAGGAACGTCTTGGAATCGACCGCGGGTTTGATCGAGGCGAGCAGCACGTTCGACCAGATGTAGCCGACGATGAAATCGACGTGGTCGGATTCGATCAGCTTTTCGGTTTTCTGTTTGCCGACCGCGGGCTTCAGCGTGTCGTCTTCATAAATCACCTGCACCGGCAGTCCGCCCATCTTGCGGCCGAGATGATCGAGCGCGAGCTCGAAGGAATCGCGCATGTTGTTGCCGATCACAGCGGTCGGCCCGCTGAAAGTCGAGACGAAGCCGATCTTGACGGTCTTGTTCTGGGCTGACGCGGCCCCTGTCGCCAACAATACGGCGGCGCCCGCAGCCAACACTGCCTTACGCATGTTTTTCCTCCCCGAGGCCGTATTCGGCCTTTTGCATGTGGTCATAATCTAGCGGCATCCGCGCTGGAACGTCCACCGCTGCCGCTGCCGCACCCGGAAAGAAACAGCAAAAAGGTCGCAAATTCCGGCTTATTGGTTACCGACGCCTCCGGGGATTGCGGGCAACTGCCGCGCGTTTACCCCGCTTTTCGGAAGCCCGTCCCTGTTGTTATGAGTGAGGGAACAACACAGGCGGGAGTGAACGCGCAATGGCAAGCAGCATGCAGGGGGTGATGCGGCCCTCGATTTATCGCTTCAAGCTTGGCGGCTTTGAAGTCACCAACATCCTGGACGGCGCCGTAACCCGCGAAAATCTCGCCGGCAGCTTTGGCGGCGGCCAACCGATGGAAATGGCGCAGGAACTTGCGCGCGCGAACCGCATCGATCCCGAGAAATACGACCATCCCTTTGTGCAAACGGTCGTCAATACGGGAAAGGAACTCATCCTGTTTGATACCGGCAACGGCCAGCTTGCACGCGATAACCCCGCGATGCGTGGCCGGCTGCCGGATGGCACCCTGCGCGCGCAACTCGGCGCCGCCGGCTATAAACCGGAAGACATCGATATTGTCGTCATTACGCACGGACATCCCGACCACATCGGCGGCCTGATCGCGGACGGAAAGCCGGCGTTTCCCAACGCGCGTTACGTCTTCGGCGCTACCGAATTCGATTACTGGAAGCGCGGCGAAAATATCCGGGAGGCGCGCGTTGGCACGCGCAACCTCTTTATGAAGCTCGCTGTGCCGCTCGCCGAAAAGTCAACCTTCGTAAAGCCCGGCGATGAGATCGCGTCCGGCATCCGCGCAGTCGATGCCTTTGGGCACTCGGCTGGACATATGGCTTATCTGTTCGACAGCCATGGCAAGCAACTGTTGCTGTGGGCCGATAGCGTCCTTCATTACGTCATATCGATGCAGCGCCCGGAGTGGCAGATCGACGTCGACGACGACAAGGACCGAGCCGTCGCCACGCGCAAGCGTATTTTGGACATGGTCACGACCGACAAATTATGGGCGATCGGCTATCACCTGCCCTTCCCGTCGGTCGGCTTTGTCGAAAAGCGTCAGAACGTCCACCACTGGGTGCCGGCGAGCTATCAATTGCACATGTAAGTTGGGGGCTGAATGTGAATACCGGGAAGCCCGCGCTGGAACGAACCTATGATGGCATCATCATCGGCGCGGGCCACCACGGACTGATCCTTGGCACCTATCTCGCGCGCGCCGGATTGAAGATCCTGCTCGCCGAGCGCCGTCTGACTTATGGCGGCGGCTTGTGCACGCGCGAGGTGACGCTGCCCGGTTTCTATCACAACCTGCACTCGATCAATCACTTTCACATCAGCGAGACGCCGTGGTTCAAGGATCTGAATCTCGGCGAGCGCGTCACCTACATCACGCCGCGCTACGAGTTCGGCCAGGCGCATAGCGACGGCTCGGCGCTTGTGCTGGGGCGCGGCCTGGAAGAGTCAGTCGCGAACATTGCGCGCTTCTCGAAGAAAGACGCGGCGACCTTCCGCGAATGGAATCGCAAGGCGGAGAAGATCACGCGCGAGATTTTTCTGCCCGAGCGATATTCCGAGCCCTTGCCAAGGGACGAGCGCGAGGCGTTGCTGTCGAAAACGGCGTTAGGCCGGGAATTCCTGGAGGTCTCCAACCGGCAGCCGCTCGATGTCGTGCGCGAATTGTTCGAGAACGAGCACGTGCGCCTGCTGTTCCTGTTCAAGGTCTCGCTGTTCGGGACCTGGCTCGTCAATACGCTGTCGAAAACGTCGCCGATGGGATCGGTGATCCGCGCCTTCGATCTCGAGAGCGGCTACCAGCTCTGCCGGGGCGGCTCGTTCAATCTCGCCCGCGGCCTGATGGAAGCCTTCATCGCCGCGGGCGGCACGTATCAGCCGCAGGTGCGGATCGACAGGATCGTCGTCGAAAACGGCCGCGCAACCGGCATCGCGGTCGATGACGGCCGCACTATTCGTGCAAAGCAGTTTGTCGCCTCCACGCTTGACGTGCATCAGACTTTCGAGAGTCTGATCGGGCGCTCGCAACTGCCGGCGGACTTCCTCAAGAAGCTCGACGATTTCCAATACACAAAATGGAGCCTGTTCGGCCTGCATCTGGCGCTGAACGAAAGTCCGCGCTTTGCGGCGGAAAAATTCGATCCGAACATCAACCGTACCCTGAAATGGTCGATCGGGGCGGAGACGATGGAGGACTTGTTCGCGGCACACATGGACGTGCAGGCCGGACGCGTGCCGAAGATCGTGCAATTCGGCTCCGGGCCATTGAGCCTGCTCGATCCGATGCAGGCGCCGCCCGGCAAGCACACGACTTATTGCTGGCACGTGATGCCGCTCCAGCCGGACATTGGCGGGCAATCCTACGACGATTTCAAGGAGGAATTCGCCGACAGGATCGTCGAATGCTTCGCGCGTTACTGTCCGAACATGACGGCAAAGAACATTCTCGGCCGCTACATCTACACCGGCCGCGAATACGTGCAGGAGATGATCAACATGCGCGGCGGCGACATCTTCATGGGAGCCTTCAACGCCGAGCAGGTGATGTATAATCACTTCGGCTACCGCTCGCCGATACCGAATCTGTACAGCGCCGGATCGGCCGGCCATCCGGGCGGCGCCATCTCCGGCGGCTCCGGTTACATTAGCGCGTCGATCATCGCCAACGACCTTGGTATCAAGCCGTGGTGGAAACCTTGGGACGCAAGCGCGGCGCTGGAGCGCCTTCCGGAATTGGAGCGAGGCGCGGCATGAATTTAGCTCCGTCATTCCGGGACGGCCCGAAAAGCGCGTTTACGCGCGTCTTCGACGCGCTATGGGGCCGGGCCCGGAGTCCATACTCCGCAGCGCAGGGGTTATGGATTCCGGGTTCGCGCACTTCGTGCGCGCCCCGGAATGACAGAAATGGGAAGCGAGGCGCGGCATGAGCGCGGATTTTTCACTGAAAAATCGCGTCGCCATCGTCACAGGTGCGGGACAAGGCATTGGCCGCGCGCTGGCCAAGGCATTTGCCGCGGCTGGCGCCGCCGCCGTCATCGCCGAGCGCAACGAGGAAACGGCAGCGTCCGTCTCGGCGGAGATCATGCAAGCGGGCGGCGAGTCGCTGGCGGTCAAGACCAACGTGGCGGATGAAGCCTCGATTGCCGAAATGATCGACGTGGTGGAAAGCAAATACAGCCGCATCGACATTCTCGTGAACAATGCCGGGATTTTCTCGACGCTGGAGATGCGGCCGTTCGATCAGATTCCGGTCGCGGAATGGGAAGAGGTGCTGCGCGTGAACCTCACCGGCCCGTTCCTGTGCGCCCGCGCTGTGCTGCCGGCAATGCGGCGCGCGCAATGGGGCCGCATCATCAACGTCGCCTCCGGCGCCGTGCGGCTCGGCCGGCCGAATTACCTGCACTACATCGCATCGAAATCGGCGCTGATGGGCATGAGTCTCGCAATGGCGCGCGAATTGGGGCCGGACGGCATCACTGTCAATGCCATCTTGCCGGGAGCGACATTCACCGAGATCGAGCGCAAGACGGTGACGCCGGAACAGAAAACGCGCATCATCTCGATGCAGTGCATTCCCCGCGCGGAGACGCCGGAGGACCTGGTGGGTGCGGTGCTGTTCCTCGCCTCCGATGCGTCAGCCTTCATCACCGGCCAGAGCATCAATCTTGACGGCGGGGTGACGGGGTCGTGAGCGTCAGGCAATGACCCACTAAGTTTGTTGCAGAGGGCCGCTCCCGCGAAATGGATCAGACGGAAGCCACGCTGGCTGCCGCGATCATCGTTCGCATCTCCC
>DASUKT010000316.1:0-3474 GCA_036278575.1 Pseudolabrys sp.
GTCAGTCTGTATGGCCCTGCAACAGGCCGAACGTTACGGAACCCCGTTGGGGACCGCGCTGCGTGTGATGTCGCAGGAAAACCGCGACATGCGCATGGCGGAGGCGGAAAAAAAGGCGGCCGGTTTGCCGCCAAAGCTGACAGTGCCGATGATTCTCTTTTTCCTGCCGGTTCTTTTTATCGTCATCCTCGGCCCGGCTGCCATCAAACTCATGCACCTGCACTGACGGCTGGACTGTTTCTTTCCGTCGCCGGAGCAACAGGCCGTCGGCCAGGCATGCTTGCCGCGAGCAAATAGTGCGCCGAGCGGTGCAATGCCCGCCATCGCTGGACTTATGTGGGAACGCCGAAAGTCAGGAATTGTTGGCGTGGACCTGCCGGGCGCTTTGCTTCTTATTCTTGCCCGTGCCCTGCTGAGCCAGCATTTGCCGGAGATAGCTGACATTGGCCGCGGCCTGGTCGGCGGGCAGGTCCGCGCTCGCAATCTTCTCCGCCTCGGCGAAGCGGCCTTCCAGCCCGACAACCAGGGCCAGGTTCTGGCGCACCTTTAGCTCGGCGCCCGGTTGAGCGAGGGCGCGCCGCAAGGTGGCTTCCGCCCGTTTTAAGTCCTTCGAGAGTGCGTAGGACAGTCCGAGATTCGACAATACGGAAGGATCATTCGGCTTGATCTTGAGCGCGCTCGAATAGTGCCGCTGGGCATCTTCGTGGCGGCCCATTTGATCGAGCACCGCCCCCTGCGCATTGAGGATGCGCCAGTCCGGCTGATCCGGCGTGTGGGCGCGGTCGAGCACGGCCAACGCTTGATTGAGATCACCGACGTCCGCCAGCGCGCGGCCGTAGTCGCCCAGCAGCGGCTTGTCGTAAGGATTTTGCAGCGACGCTTGCTGCAAGACCGCGACGGCCTGTGCGCGTTCGCCGGTAGCACGTAGCGCGCGGGCGTAGTTCCGCGCCGCTTCGGCATCTCCCGTATTGCGGTGGTAGCGTTCACCCCAGGCCGCAGCATACTGCCGCCACTCGGCATCCGTTTTCGGTGTGGAGGTCGGCACCGCGGCAATCGATCCGGTCGTGTCGTCCTGGGTGGTTTTGCAGCCGGCCAACGGAATCGCCAGCAGCCCTGCAATGGCAGCTGTGGCAAGCAAGCGAGTGGTGTAGGTCCGGAGAAGAAGCATGGGCGTTCCGCGGGCAGGTCCAGCAGGCGTGCCCAAGCAATAAAACGTTAACCCTAATGAGCGGTTAATTTGACGTGCATCCCACCGGATGCCGGTTCAAAAAGTCGTCCACCTGAGCGCGGGTCGGAGCACCGGAGGCGCCGCCGAAGCGCATGCATTTGAGGGCGGCGGCGGCGCTGCCGAATTGCATCGCCTCGACCTCATTGCGGCCTTCGGCCAAAGCCAACGTAAAGGCGCCATGGAAAATGTCGCCGGCGGCAAGCGAGTCGACCGCCTCGATTCTGAACGCTGGCATATGCCGCACGTCGTTTCGCTCAAGCCAGTGCACGCCGTTCGGCCCATCGGTGATGGCAATAAAACAGTCGAGGTGCTCACGCAGGAGCCTGAGCGCCTCGACGAGATCGCTGACGCCCGTGCTGCCGCGAGAAGCCTCTGACGACGCGATCACATGCGTGCCGAGCGCCAGGAGCGGATCGTCAAGACGCGTGCGTTGATCGAGGTCGATGACAATCGGAATTTTTCGCGTGCTCGCCGCGCGGCATACCGCCGACACAAACTCGGGAAAACGGTTATCGACCAGGACGGCGTCGACTCCGGCGACCAGCTTCTGCGCATCGGCGGGAAGGTTGTCGCCAAGCTGTGTACCGCGCCGGGTGGCGATGGTCTTTTCCCCTTGCCCATCCAGCAAGATCAGAGACACCGACGCGGTGCCGTTCCGGACACGTTCGACACCGCTGCAGTTAATTCCCTCGGCGGCAAGATCGCTGATGATGCGTGTGCTGATCGCGTCCGTATCTCCGCCGAGCGGACCGGCAAAGCGCGTGTCGCCGCCGAGACGCGCGATGGCGACCGCGGCGTTCGCAGCACAGCCGCCACCGGTGATGATAAAGTCGGAAGCATGAACTTTGGTGCCGGGCTCCGGAAAATTTTGCACGCGCATGACGATGTCGTGCACGGCAATGCCGGAGCACAGGATTCTGGGTTTCGGGCGGGTGCTGTCAGCCAAACGCGACCTCATCTTCGATCCAGGCGCGGACGATGTGATGCGCAATCGCGACCGGCGGCGGTGTGGTCAGCCCGCTTGGATGCTTGCGCATCAGCATCTGCTCAACTTCGCTCTTGCTGAACCAACGGGCGTCCTCGAGTTCGCTGCGATCGACGATGATCTCGCGCGTTTTTGCTTCGACGTGGCATCCGATCATCAGCGACGTGGGAAAGGGCCAGGCCTGCGAGGCAAAATAGACGACACGTCCGCACACGATGCCGGCTTCCTCGCGCGTCTCACGCCGCACGGCGTCTTCGATGCTTTCGCCGGGCTCGACGAAGCCGGCGAGGCACGACCACATCGTCGGCGCAAAACGCGGGCTGCGGCCGAGTAGGCAGTTGTCGCCGTCGATCGCAAGCATGATCGCGACCGGATCGGTGCGTGGAAAATGCTGCGTTTCGCACGTCGGACAATCGCGCCGCCAGCCGGCGTGTACGGGCCGGGTCGATTGTCCGCACGCAGGGCAGAAACGGTGACGCGCATGCCAATGCAGCAGAGCCTTCGCCTCGGCGATCGGCGGCAAATGATCGGAGTCCACCAGTCCCTGCACCGCAATCGAACGTAAATCGGTGACGAGGAGTTCCGGGTTTTCTTTGAGCGCTTCTGCCGTTTTAGGCTCGATGCCGATGCCAAAACGTGCCGTACCGTCGATCAGTCCGAGAAAAATCATTTCGGTCGGCGGGCCGAAAGCGCGTGCTTCCGCGAGCGTGAACGACGGATCGTTCATGCGCTCACTTTTTTTCATCACGATCATTTCGCCGCCGATGACGTAGGCGCGTGCACGTGCATCCGATGCAAATGCGGCAATTGCGGCGTCGTCCGGCCGCGCCTCCGCGACCCGATCGAGCCGGCTGTCGGTATAACCAAGACGTGGTTTGGGGCCGAGATCGGGGCGAGGGGACATCGAAGAGCAAAATTACATGGCGACAGGATTAGCGCAATGCACCGGCCCGCTACGGAACCAAGAGGATCTTGCCGAAGTGCTGATTGGCTCGCATGTACTCCTGCGCCGCCTTTGCCTGATCGAGCGGATAAATTTTTTCGACGGGAAGGCTTAGCTTTTTACTTGTGACCGCATTGGCAAGATCAGCCCACATCGCCCGCGTTTCCTCGTGCAGCTCGTCCTCCGAGCGCGTGCGATGCGTCACGCCGATATAAGTGATCCGGCGGTTGGCGTGCAGATCGAAGTCGAACTCGGCTTTGCCGCCTCCGAGTCTGCCGACGTTGACGATGCGGCCGCGAATAGCTGCCGCTTTCATGT
>DASUKT010000317.1:0-3241 GCA_036278575.1 Pseudolabrys sp.
TCGTGTCCCTGATGTCGGTGCTGGTGATCTGGCAAATCTTCGGCGCGAAGGTCGACCAGTCGCTGTTCACCACGCCGATTGCGATTTTTCATGCCGCCGTCACCATGATCGGCGACGGCGAATTGTGGTCTTATCTGGCGCCCAGCCTCATCGTGCTGGTGATCGGGCTTTCCGCGGCCGCGGTGATCGGTGTCGTGATCGGGCTGTTGCTGGCGCGCTTTTGGGTGTTCGACGTAGCCCTCGGCGTCTACATCACCTTTCTCTATTCGATCCCGAGCGTCGCGCTGGTGCCGCTGATCGTGCTGTGGGCAGGCTTTGGCACGAGCTCCAAGGTGCTCATCCTCTTTCTGTTCGCCTTCTTCCCGATGGCGATCAACACCTATCAGGGCGTCAAGAACGTCGATCCCAAGCTGATCGAAGTCGGCCGTTCATTCCGCTGTACCGAGCGACAACTATGGATGAATATCGTGCTGCCGGGCGCGCTGCCGTTCATCGTCACCGGCTTGCGGCTGGCGGTTGGCCGCGGGCTGATCGGCATGGTGCTGGCGGATCTCTACACCGCCATTTCCGGCATCGGCTATCTGATCGTGCGGACGGCAAGCACGTACGAGGTGGACAAGATGTTTGTGCCGATCGTGACGCTTGGCCTCTTGGGCGTTACGCTCACCGCCTGCGTTCGCCTCGTCGAAGTCCGTGTGGCGCCGTGGACGGCGGCGGGCAACCAGGACTGAACTGCACCAAGACAAAAAGACAACGAGTGGAGGACAAAATGCGAAATGAATTTTCGTCCGGACGCATCCTGACGCTTGTATTGATCGCCGGTTGCAGCGTTGGTGCCGGCTTGCAGCCCGCGGCCGCCCAGGACGCAAAGCCGTGCGCGACGATGCGCAAAATCAACATTGGCGTGTCGGTCGCGCCGCCGAACGTGGTGCACACGTCGCCTTACGTCGCCAAAGAATTGGGCTATTTTGCCAAGCACTGCATCGATGCGACGATTATTCAATTCGAAGGCGGCTCGTCACCGGCGGCGAAAGCCGCGGCCGCGCAGGGGACGGCGCTTGTCTCGGTGTCGCCGATCGCTGTCGGTCACGGCGTGAAGGTGCAGCAAATTTGGGGCCTGGCTCCGCGACTGCCGCAAGCCTACACGGTTTCTGCCGACGTCAAGACCGCGAAGGATCTCAAGGGCAAGAAGCTCAATGCCAGCGGCGGTGGCGTCGGTGGTTTCAATTGGCTGATGGGTCGCCAAGTGCTCGAGACCGCCGGCCTCACCGTCAACGACGTTAAATTCGTCGGCGGCGCCACGGCCGGCCGCGTGCCGGGATTGGTGTCGGGGCAGATCGACGGCGTGTCGCTGCATCCGGAGGATGTCTACGTGGCGCAGAAGAAAAACTCCGGAGTGCACGTGCTGGTGCAGCTCTCCGACCTGCTGCCGAACTATTTCTTCAACGCCTATGGCGCTCAAATCGATTGGATCAAGCGCGACCGCGAACTGATGGTCGACGCTGTCGCCGCCATGATCGAGGCCAATCGTACCATCTATCGCGACGAAGCGAAGGTGCTGCCGATCATCGTGAAGGCGACCGGAAAGCCAAAGGAGGCCGTCGAATACGCCTGGAAGGTGTTGACCGATCACTGCGTCTGGTCGGTAAACCAGGGCTACGACGCCAAGCGGACCGCCTGGACGATCGATAACGACGTCGCCAACGGCTACATTGCCGTCGACAAGAAGCCGACGGTGCAACGCGTCTTCGACGAGTCGATCGCCAATGATGCGGTCAAGCGCGCCGGCGGCCCGGTCAAGATCGGAAAATGCACGGAATAAAGGAAGCGGCGCGCAGTGTCGCCGACGAAAATCGGGAGTATCCATGAACGTTCAGCCACGCACGCCGCTCGGCCCGCAGCCTTGGGAGACGGTGCGCGACAAGCTCGATCAGGCTCTGCCGTTCGCCAACATGCGCGGCACGCCTTATTACCGCGACGCGGTCTATGAGCAGTTCTCGGCCAAGGAATATGCCCGGCGCTACGCGGCGCTGCGCGCGAAAATGAAAGAGGACAAGCTCGATTGCGTGATCGCCGCCGGCGGCCCCAGTCATTGGAGCTTCGGCGGCGGCATGGCCTGGCTCACCGGTCATTGGGAGTGGCACGCGCTCTGCTGCTACGTGCTGGTGCCGCTCGATGGCGAGCCGACCATGATCTACTCGATGGGGGGCACGCACGCGGAAGCCGTGCGGCGCATTGTGGAGGTTGCGGTCAAGGACGTGCGTCACAGCCGCAACGGTCAATACGGGCAGGTGATGGTCGAGCGGCTGAAGGAGCTAAAGCTTGAGCGCGGCCGTATCGGCCTGATGGAAATCGATCCGCGCCACGGCGATTACATGCCGGTCAATCAATACAATACTTTGCGTGCGGGTCTGCCGGATGCGGAAATCGTTTTCACCAAAGGCTTCCTGCACGACCTCGTCGTCATTCATAGCCAGGAGGAACTCGACTGCGTGCGCAAGGCGGGCGTGCTCTGCCAACGGGCGATGGAAGCGATGGTCGCGCGCGCGAAGCCCGGCGCGAAGGAGTACGAGCTGCGCGCCGCGGCCGGCGCCGCCATCATGGAAGGCGGCGGTGATATCGATTTTCTCATCATCGGCTCGACGCCGATGGCGAACCCGGCGATGATCTTCGGCAACCCGCGTCCGTCAGGCCGGGTGCTGCAAAAGGGCGACATCATCAACATGGAGCTCGCGGCCGGCTATCGCGGCTATACCGCGCAGATCGGCTCTCCCATCTGCCTCGGCCAACCAACCGACATGGTGCGCAAGTTCTGGGAGGAGATCACGCTGCCGGGCTATCACAGGATCGTTGCCGAAATTGCGCCTGGAAAGCCGGCGGAAGCGATGCGCACGGCAAGCAAATTCTTCCGCGATCACGGCGTGCAATCGCGGCCGACGCAGTGCCACGGCATCGATATTGTCACCGACAATCCGCATGTCTCGGCGGAGCACGTGCGCGGCGTCGAAGGCGACATGGTGCTCAAGCCCGGCATGGTAATTATGGCCGAGCCCAATCCGATCACCGCGGACGGCATGTTCGGCATCTTTCTCGGCCATACCTTCATCGTGAACGACAAAGGCTACGAGATCGTCGACCAGTTCCCGCTGGAGATCGCCGTCGCGGGCTAGCAATCCACTTTCGTCATGGCCGGGCTTGTCCCGGCCATCCACGTCTTTTGCTGTAGCAAGACGTGGATGCC
>DASUKT010000318.1:0-13931 GCA_036278575.1 Pseudolabrys sp.
TGGCGCGAGGTGGTAACAAGGATCGGACTTAAGCTCGGCCGCTAGCCGAGCCCGGGTTCAGCTCGGTTGAGCTACGTCGATGAGCCGCATCTGCACGCGTTCCGCGCCTTGCCACCGATCGATGCTCAGGCATCCGGCCGCATGCATCGGCCGCCCGCGATTTTCCAGCAGTGCTTTCCCGAGCGGTTGACCGGCCGCGCGAAAAGCAATCGCGTTCACGAACTTTCCATCACCGGAGCGGAAGCGTGCGCGGATGTGACTCTCACCAACCGGATCGGCGAAGCTGAGCGTGTGCGATGGCAATGCAAACACCGGCTCCGGATTGCCCGCACCGAAGGGCCCGGCGCGGGACATCGTTTCGACGAGCTCGAGCGTTGCCCCGCCCGCGCTCACCGCGCCGTCGATCAATAATGACGTTTCCTGGCACGCGATCTCAACGGCGGAAGCAAGCGCATCTTCGAGAAAAGCGCGGAAGGCCTGCAGCGCGTCCTTCCGCAAGGTGACGCCCGCGGCCATCGCATGGCCGCCACCTTTGAGCAGCAGGCCTTCAGCCACGCCGCGCCGCACGACCTTGCCGAGATCGACGCCCGCGATCGATCGTCCGGATCCGGTGCCAGTGCCGCCCGGCTCGAGCGCGATCGCAAACGCAGGCCGGCCGTAGCGCTCCTTGAGGCGCGCGGCGATCAGCCCGACCACGCCGGGATGCCATCCCTCCTGCGCGGTGACAACGACCGCGCCTTTCTCTTCCAGACCGAGCGCGGCGATCGCCTCAGCCTCCGCCTGCTGGAGCATCGCGGATTCAAGCGCCTGCCGCTCGCGATTAAGCCGCTCAAGCTCGCCGGCAATGCGCGCGGCTTCGCTCGGGTCGTCTTCGAGCAGCAGGCGGGCGCCGAGATCGGCGCGGCCAATGCGGCCCCCGGCATTGATACGCGGCCCGAGCAGAAAACCGAGATGCCACGGCTCCGGCGGGCCCGACAGGCGTGCGGCATCCATGAGCGCGGTCGTGCCGATGTGCTCGCGCCGCCGCAACGCGATCAGACCCTTGGCGACGAATGCGCGATTAAGTCCCGTGAGCGGCACCACATCCGCCACCGTGCCGAGCGCGACCAGATGCAAAAGCGACAGCAAATCAGGTTCGGGCCGCGCCTCGTTCCAGAAATTGCGGCGGCGCAATTCGCGCGCAACCGCGACGAGCGTTACAAACACAAGACCTACCGCGGCCAAATGACCAAGGCCGGACAAATCGTCCGCCCGGTTTGGATTGACGATGGCGAACGCTGGAGGAAGTTTCTCGTCGGCCTGATGATGATCGACTACGATCGTATCGAGGCCGAGCTTCTTTGCTTCGGTCACTGGTCCGATGCTGGTGGTGCCGCAATCGACGGTGACCAGAAGCTTCACGCCGCGTTCCGCGAACGAACGGATCGCGTCCACGTTCGGCCCGTAGCCCTCGAAGATGCGATCGGGAATATGGACGATGGGATCGAGGCCGCACTGCCGCAAATAGTGGGCCAGCAGCGCGGTTGCGGTTGCGCCGTCCACATCGTAGTCGCCGAAGATCGCGATGCTCTCACCATTTATGACAGCATCCGCGATGCGCGCGACCGCAATGGGCATTGCCGTCAACCCATGCGGATCGGGCAGCAACCGCTTAATCGTTGGGTCGAGATATGCTTCGACGTCATTCGGCTCGACCCCGCGACCCGCCAGTACACGCGCGAGCAGTTCCGAAATGCCGTGGCGTTGTGCAATCGCCAGCGCGCGTGCGGAACCCCGTTCGTCGAGGCGATCACGCCACTTTCGATCCGTCGCCGATCGCTCGACGCCCAGAAAGGCTGAGACGGGAAATGGGTCGTTATAAGCCGGTAATGCCATTGGATAGAGAGGCCATTCAGTAGCGCTAAACAAACTTGAACTAGAGAATCGCCTTCTGGAAGAAGATATCAACCGGGAGAGCCTATTATGGCAACATCGCGTTGCTTTCCACGCGAACCAGGTTGCCGGATGGCTGGTACGGGAATATCTCCGGTTGTGGCGTCCAACCGGGACATAAGCAAACCATGCGCCAGAGCGTTACGCATCAAGATCAAACGCCACGTGTCTACGTTATCCACGAGAACGACGCCTGGGTTGAACCGCTGCGCAAGGAATTCGAGCTGCGCAAAATCCCGTTCAGCGAATGGTTTCTCGATCGCGGCGTTCTCGATCTTCAGATCGCCCCACCGACAGGCGTCTTCTACAACCGTATGAGCGCGTCCTCGCACACCCGCGATCATCGTTACGCGCCTGAGCTGACCGCGGCCGTCCTCGCGTGGCTGAAGCGTCACGGACGAACGGTTGTTAACGGCGAGCGCGCCGTGCAGCTCGAAGTCTCGAAGGTGGCGCAATATCAGGCGCTGGCCAAATTCGGCGTCGAAACTCCCGATACCATCGCGGTGGTCGGCAAAGAGAATATCCCGGCGGCGGCCAGGCGGCTCGGGTTTCCGCTCATTCTCAAGCACAACCGCGCGGGCAAAGGTCTCGGCGTGCGACTGTTTCTGTCGTCTGCCGCGCTCGACGAACACCTTGCCAGTGACGATTTCGTCGAGTCCATCGACGGGATTACGCTGGTGCAGCGCTACATCAAAGCGCCCGAGTCGTTCATCACGCGCGTTGAATTTGTCGGCGGAAGGTTTCTCTACGCGGTACGGGTCGATACATCACAGGGTTTCGAGTTGTGCCCGGCCGATGCCTGCCAGATCGATGGGCCCGCGTTGGCGGGCGTCTGCCCTGCGGTTGCGCCCGGCGACAAGTTCAGGATCGTCGACGGCTTCCAGCATCCGCTGCTGCCGCGGTGGATGGAGTTTCTTGCGGCGAACGATATCGGAATCGCCGGCATAGAATTCATCGTCGATGACCGCGGGCGTTCCTATACCTACGACGTCAATACCAACACGAACTACAATCCTGATGCCGAAGCGAAGGATGGGCGGCAGAACACGGCGCAGAGCGGGATGGGGGCGATCGCGAGCTATCTTGGCCAGTTGCTGGCGCAACAAGCAAGCCGAAAGCAGGAGACCCCTGCCCTCGCTCCGCTGGCCTAAGAAAGACGGCTCTTCCTAGCCGAGATGGAATTTCTCGAATTGCCGGTGTTCGGCCTGCACGCGCCGCACCGTGCCGGTGACGGAGCGCATCACGACCGTTTCAGTCTCGATAACGCCCTTGGCGAACTTCACGCCGGTCAGCATTGGGCCATCGGTGACGCCGGTTGCCGCGAACAGGCAATCGCCCCGCACCATATCCTCGATCTCGTATTTCTTTTTCGGATCTTTGATGCCCATTTTCGCTGCGCGCTCGCGCCGCTCTTCGGTATCGAGCACCAGGCGGCACTGCATCTGCCCCCCGATACAGCGCAACGCTGCCGCCGCCAGCACGCCCTCGGGCGCGCCGCCGATGCCCAGATAAATATCAATACCGGTCTTCGGCTCGGCGCAGTGAATGACGCCGGCGACATCGCCATCCGTGATTAATGTCACCGAGGCGCCGATCTTGCGTATCGCCGCGATAATGTCGGCGTGGCGCGGGCGGTCCAGCAGGATCGCCGTAATCCCCTCCGGCTTCACGCCTTTTGCCCGCGCAAGATTCAAGATGTTCTGCTCCGGCGGCGCATCGAGATCGATGGTGCCTTTTGGGTAGCCGGGGCCGATCGCGATCTTGTCCATGTAGACGTCGGGCGCATGCAGTAGCGTGCCTTCTTCCGCCATCGCTAACGTCGCGATCGAGCCAGGCATGTTCTTCGCGCAGAGCGTCGTGCCCTCCAGAGGATCGACGGCGATATCGACCTTCGGGCCCGATTTGTTGCCGACCTGCTCGCCGATGAACAGCATCGGCGCCTCGTCGAGCTCGCCCTCGCCGATCACGACCGTGCCGTCGATCGGCAGCTTGTTGAGCTCGCGTCGCATGGCATCAACCGCCGCCTGATCCGCCGCTTTTTCCTGTCCACGCCCGCGCAAGCGCGCGGCCGACACCGCCGCGCGCTCCGTCACGCGTACGATCTCGATCGTCAGGATGCGTTCCAGCAGCAGATTGGGCTGGACGGTAATCGGCGAGCTCATGTGTCGATCTTCTCCTGCTTAACTCGCCACCGGCGGATCAGTTCTTTTCGATACGGATCACCTGCGGCCGTCCCGAGATCACCCTATCCCGCCCCACCGCCGCAAGAGCCTTGCGCACGGCGTCTTCGGTCGTGGCATAGGTGATCAGGATAACGGGAACGGAACCGCTCGGGATTTCGGCGGCAGCCTCTTTGCCCTGCCGCTGCACGATCGATTCCATCGAAATATCATGTTGGGCGAGACGTTTGGCGATGCTTGCCGCCGTTCCCGGCTTGTCGCGCGCAAGCAGCCTTATGTAATAGCCGCCCTCATGGCGCTGCATCGGCGCTTTGCGCACCGCAGCAAGCCCGCGCGTTGGACGGCCGAACGGCGCGATTGCCGGACCGCTGCAGCGGGCGATGTCGCCGATATCCGACAGCACGGCCGAAGCGGTCGCCATTCCGCCCGCGCCAGGACCGACCAGCGTCAGCGGATTGATGCCTGCGACGTCCACCGTAACCGCGTTCGTAACGCCCATCACCTGCGCAATGGCCGCATCTTTGCGCACCATTGTCGGATGCACCCGCTGCTCGATGCCTTTCTGCGTGCGCACCGCAACGCCAAGCAGCTTCACGCGGTAGCCAAGCTCGTCGGCGGCCGAAAGGTCGGCTGGCGTGATCGACGAAATGCCTTCGACGTAAACTGCGCTCTGGTCGACGCGGGTGCTGAATGCAAGGCTTGCCAGAATTGCAAGCTTCTGCGCCGTGTCGTGTCCCTCGATGTCGAAAGCCGGATCGGCTTCCGCATAGCCAAGCCGCTGCGCTTCTTTCAGGCTGTCCGCGAAGCTCAGTTTCTCCTGCTCCATCCGCGTCAGGATATAGTTGCAGGTGCCGTTCAGAATTCCGTAGACACGCTCGATGGAGTTTCCGGCGAGCCCTTCGCGTAGCGTTCTCACGATCGGAATGGCGCCGCCGACAGCCGCTTCGAAATTAAGCGCAGCGTTGTTTTTCTCCGCGAGCGCCGCAAGTGCCAAGCCGTGCTTTGCCAGCAGCGCCTTGTTGGCGGTGACGACCGATTTACCCGATGCGAGCGCCGCCTCCACCGCCGCTTTCGCCGGATTTCCTGCGCCGCCGATCAATTCGACAAAGACGTCGACGTTGGTATCTCGTGCCAGCGCTACCGGATCGGAAACCCACTCGGCCTTCCTCAAATTGATGCCGCGATCCTTTCCGCGCGAGCGCGCACAGACCGCGACAACGTCAACGGCGCGTCCGCAACGCGCGGTCAGCGCGTCGTGCTGATCGGCAATCAGCGACACTAATGCGGCGCCGACTGTACCCAACCCGGCGACGCCAATTTTCAACGGCTGAGGCATGAGCGAAAAATCGATCCGTCAATAAAACGAAGCGCCCAAAACGAGCTGATAGATTCGACAGCCACTTAGCGTCGCGTGGCAAGGGGAACGACGTTGTGCAACTTTTCAGCACCGCTTTCAAGAAAGCGGCGAACGTTGCGCGCGGCCTGCCGAATACGCTGTTCGTTTTCGACCAGCGCGATCCGTACATAACCTTCGCCGTATTCGCCGAATCCAATGCCCGGCGAAACCGCAAGCTCCGCCTTTTCGACAAGCAAGGTTGAAAACTCGATGCTACCCAGACTCTTGAAAGGATCCGGAATGGGCGCCCAGGCAAACATCGAAGCGCGCGGGCTTGGCACGTCCCATCCTGCGCGGCCAAAGCTCTCGACCAATACGTCGCGCCGACGTTTGTACGTTTGGCGCATCTCCTTGATGCAATCGTCCGGCCCGTTGAGCGCAGCAGTCGCGGCGACCTGCACCGGCGTGAACGCGCCATAATCGAGATAGGATTTCACCCGCGCGAGTGCGGCGATAATGCGCTCGTTGCCAACCGCAAATCCCATCCGCCATCCCGGCATTGAGAACGTCTTCGACAGCGAGGTGAATTCCACGGCAATGTCCATCGCGCCCGGCACCTGTAACAGCGACGGCGGCGGATTGTCGTCGAAATAGACCTCCGCATAAGCGAGATCGGACAACACCAGAATGTTGTGCTTCTTTGCGAAGACGACGAGGTCCTTATAGAAGTCGAGGCTTGCAACATAAGCCGTCGGATTCGCCGGATAACAGACCACGACTGCAATCGGCTTGGGGATCGAATGGATGATCGCGCGCTCGAGCGTGTGGAAGAAATTTGGCGTCGGTTCTGACGGAACGGAGCGGATCGTGCCGCCGGCCATCAGGAATCCGAAAGCGTGAATTGGGTAGCTCGGATTGGGCACGAGCACCACATCACCGGGCGCGGTGATCGCCTGCGCGACATTGGCGAAGCCTTCCTTCGAGCCCAAAGTGGCGACAACCTGTGTCTCGGGACTGAGCTTCACACCAAAACGGCGCGCGTAATAGGCCGCCTGCGCGCGACGCAGGCCCGGGATTCCGCGCGATGCCGAATAACGGTCCGTGCGCGGCTTTCCCAACGTCTCCTTCATCTTTTCGATGACGTGGCCGGGCGCCGGCAAATCGGGGTTGCCCATGCCAAGGTCGATAATGTCCGCGCCGAAGTTGCGCGCGCGGGCCTTGGCCCGGTTCACCTCTTCAAAGACGTAAGGCGGCAAACGGCGGATGCGGTGGAAGTCTTCCATCGGGTCAAACCTTGATCGTCACTGTCCTGCTCGCGCATCGTATTGCGCCAGCTGCCCTTACCAGCCGCAGGCATTACCCCGGATGGCTTTTATCACGGGTTGTCCCCTCCGCCACGGGTTTGCCCCTTTGACGCGTCGGGAAGCGGCTTTTTTTTCCGCTTCGCTGCCGGCTTTGATTTTAAAGCTTCAGCATTAAGGCCCTCCTGCTTGTTGCGGAGCGTCGTCAACTCTTTCTGAAGCCTGATCTGCTCGTCCTCGGTTAGCGGCGTATCCGAGCGCGGCGGCGGCATGTCGTGAACGGCAGGATATTCATAGGGGGTTGCCGGCCGTGCCGGTGCATCGGCCGGAAGCCCGACGCTGGACGGCAGCTTGTCTTCGATGGCCGCCGCCGTGCACCCCCCCAGCGCACCAAGAAGTGCTGCAAGCATCACAACCAAATAGCCTGTTGGACGCATCAGGAACCCTGCTATGGGCGAAACTACAATAGACTCAAAGGATTATATCAGATGCCGGCTAGCTGCTTAATGTGTCGGGAGCAAGATGGCCGGGGCTGAGCCGTTTTCTCAAGCGAAACCATGCCGTCAGACATGGCTTGCAGGAGGCCAGGGGGCGGGCCATTTCTGCCGGAGGGGACCGACTGCACATGGACAAGCGGACATCCGAACCGGCCAAAATCGGTGAGATCGATATCGAGGCATTTGCCCGCAATTTTGCGCGCCTGATCGAAGAAGGCGGCAAGGCCCTCTCCGCTTACCTGAAGCCGCGCGAACAGGGGCGAATCAAGGCTGACGTGACGGAGGACGTCACCGATATCGTTAAGACAATAGGCCAAGTTGCCGAATATTGGTTGTCTGATCCGCAACGGGCGATCGAATTGCAGTCGAGCCTCGGCCGCGCCTATCTCGACTTATGGGCCGGTACCGTCAAGCGCATGGCGGGCGAAACTGCTCGTCCAACCGTCGCGCCGGCAACCACTGACAAGCGCTTTGCCGACCCGGAATGGTCGTCAAACCAGTTTTTCGATTTTCTCAAGCAAGTTTACTTACTCACGTCCGACTGGGCCGATCGCTTGGTGCGAAACGCCGAGGGTGTTGACCCGCATGTGCGGCAGAAAGCCGAGTTTTACATACGACAGATCACAAACGCGGTCTCCCCCTCGAATTTCGTGCTGACAAATCCGGAGTTGTTGCGCGAGACGCTTGCTTCAAATGCCGACAACCTCGTGCGCGGCATGAACATGCTGACCGAGGATATCAAGGCGGGGAAAGGCAATCTGAAAATCCGTCAATCGGATTCGTCAGTGTTTGAGGTCGGCCGCAACCTGGCACTTACGCCCGGCAAAGTGATCTTTCAGAACGAGTTGATGCAGCTCATCCAGTACGAGCCGACGACTAAAAAAGTGCTCAAGCACCCGCTCCTAATCGTGCCGCCGTGGATCAACAAATTCTACATTCTCGATCTGGCGCCGGATAAATCCTTCATAAAGTGGTGTGTCGACAATGGCATCACGGTCTTCGTGATTTCGTGGGTCAACCCCGATGCGAAGCTCGCGCAGAAAAGCTTCGAGGAATACATGCGGGGGGGCCCACTCACCGCTCTCGATGTCATCGAGAAGGCGACCGGTGAGCGCAAGGTGCACACCATCGGCTACTGCGTCGGCGGCACATTACTGGCGATCACGCTCGCGTGGCTTTCGGCAAAAAAACAAAACCGCGTGGTGTCCGCCACGTTGTTCGTTGCGCAGGTCGACTTCACTCATGCCGGCGACCTTCTGGTGTTCGTAGACGAAGAGCGCATTGCCGCGCTTGAAAATCACATGAACCGGCAGGGTTATCTGGAAGCATCGCGGATGGCCACTGCGTTCAACCTGCTGCGTTCGAACGATCTGGTCTGGCCCTATGTCGTCAATAATTACATGCGTGGAAAGAAGCCGATGCCGTTTGATATTCTCTACTGGAACTCGGACGCCACGCGAATGCCTGCTGCCAATCACTCCTTTTACCTGCGCAACTGCTATCTCGACAACAATCTCGCCAAGCGCAAAATGAAGATCGGCGGCATCACGCTCGATGTCAGCAAGGTCAAGGTCCCCATCTACAATCTCGCCACGCGCGAGGATCACATCGCGCCGGCAAAATCGGTGTTGAACGGGTCGAATTATTTCGGCGGGCCGGTAAAATTCGTGCTTGCTGCATCTGGCCATATCGCCGGCGTCATCAATCATCCGGACAAGAAGAAGTACCAGTACTGGACCGGCCCTGCTCCGTCCGACGGTAACCTGGATAAATGGCTGGCCCGAGCCACGCCGCATCCGGGGTCCTGGTGGCCGAATTGGCTCGACTGGATTAAATCGCACGACCCCAAAATGGTAGCGCCGCGGAAAGTCGGCGGCGGAAAACTCAAACCGATCGAGGACGCGCCCGGTTCCTATGTTAAAGTTCGCGACTAACGCGAATTTGCACACTCATGGGGGAAATGCATGTCCAGAGAGCTCCTGTGGCTGACGCTGACTGTCATCCTGACCGGACTTATGTGGGTGCCCTACATTCTCGACCGCATCATGGTGCGCGGATTGATGGGCGCGATGGCCAATCCGTCGCGCGGCGACAAGCCTCAATCGGCCTGGGCGCAACGGCTCTACTTTGCGCACACGAACGCGGTCGAGAACCTGGTGATCTTTGCAAGCCTCGTGCTGATCCTCGACTCGATGGGACATTCGACCACGGGCACGGTGACCGCCTGCGCCGTCTATTTCTGGGCGCGTCTTGCGCACGTCATCATCTACACCGCCGGCATTCCCATCTTGCGCACGCTGTCTTTCGCGGTCGGGTTTGCAGCGCAGGTCTATCTCGCGTTGGCGATTTTCGGAGCGCTTTAGTTTCGCGGAGCCGCGCGCGCGACGATCGCCTGCATGTCGGCGCCGGACGGCAGGAGGCCGAAGGCGCCGCCGCCCTCGCCCAAGCGCGATGCGCAGAATGCGTCGGCAACGGCCACTGGTGCGTGCTCAATCAGCACGGCC
Source organism: Pseudolabrys sp. (assembly GCA_036278575.1). GTDB lineage: Bacteria > Pseudomonadota > Alphaproteobacteria > Rhizobiales > Xanthobacteraceae > Pseudolabrys. The sequence goes on from DASUKT010000318.1 coordinate 9,751, forward strand.
GCTTGTAAAGCCAGAATTAGATCGCGTGCAAAGATACGCGCCTGCGATTCATCGGCGTGCTCGCGTGCCGAGAGCCGCTTTTGCAAGCGGCCGATAAAAGCTTTCAAGTCAGGATTTCCACCGGCCGCCGCGCCGATCTCGGCCATCAGGACATCGGCCGCCCCCGCCGTGCGCGCAAGCGCGCGCAGCACATCGAGGCACATGACGTTGGCGGAGCCTTCCCAGATCGAATTGACCGGCGCCTCGCGGTAGATGCGCGGCATCACGCATTCTTCGATGTAGCCGGAGCCGCCAAGCACCTCCATGGCTTCCTGCGAGAGCGCCGCGGCACGCTTGCAAATCCAGAATTTTGCCGCTGGCGTCACCACACGGCGAAAGACGATGGCTGCGTCATCGGTCTCGTCATAAGCGCGCGCAAGCCGCATGGTCAGCGCCAGCGCCGCCTCCGATTCAAGCGCCAGATCGGCGAGCACATTCGTCATCAGAGGCTGATCGACGAGACGCTTCTGGAAGGCTGTACGGTTTTTCGCATGATGGACCGCCTGCGCCACCGCGGCGCGCATCAGGCTCGATGAACCGATGGCACAATCGAGGCGCGTGTAATTGCCCATCTCGATGATGGTCGGGATGCCGCGCCCCTCCTCGCCGATGAGCTGGGCGTAGGCGCCGAAGAACTCCACCTCGCTTGAAGCGTTTGACTTGTTTCCGAGCTTGTCCTTGAGCCGGATGATTTGTATCGCGTTGCGCTCGCCGTCCGGCGTCCAGCGCGGCAGCAAAAAACAACTCAAGCCTTTCGGCGCCTGCGCCAGCACGAGGAAGGCATCGCACATCGGCGCGGACATGAACCACTTGTGCCCGGCGAGACGAAAGCTGCCGTCGGATGTCGGCTCGGCGCGCGTCGTGTTGGTGCGCAAATCGGAGCCGCCTTGGTTCTCGGTCATGCCCATGCCGAAGAGCGCCGACGTTTTCTCTTTCGCAGGCCGGAAGCGCGGATCGTAGCGGCGCGAGAAGATACGCGGCAGCCACTCGGCGGCGATATCGGGCGCGTGCCGTAGCGTCGGCACGGAGCCGTAGGTCATCGCAAGCGGACAATAAACGCCGCTTTCGATTTGGTTGAGGAGGTAGGTGCCGGCCGCGCGCGCGACATGCGCACCGGGCTTCGGCTCCGCCCATGGGCTCGAATGCAGGCCGGCTTCGAGCGCTATCGTCATCAGTTGATGCCAGGCCGGATGGAATTCGACTTCGTCAAGCCGATGGCCGTAGCGGTCGAGTGTTTTCAGAACCGGCAGGTATTTGTTCGCGTCGAAGCCCGCCTTGATTGTTTCGGGCTTGCCGAGGGTTGCGCCGAGCGCACTCAACTCCGCGTCGGCCCAAGCGGCCCCTTCGCGTTTTACTGCCTCGCGCAGTGCCGTATCGCTTTCGAAAACATTATACGGTTCAACGGGCGGCGGCTGATTGCTGACGTCGAACATTTCATTCTCCAATCGCTCCGCGCAGTTGAGAAAACCGCAGCGCCTGGACCGCCAGAGGATATTCCGGAGAACGTCTTACGGAAACAGCGCCACCTGTTCCAGCCCCATCGTTTCCGGAAACCCGAGCATCAGGTTCATGTTCTGAATGGCCTGTCCGGATGCACCCTTCACCAGGTTGTCGAGTACCGAAACGACAATGGCCCGGCCTTCGATCCGGTCCTTGGCAACGCCGATGAACGTCATGTTGGAGCCGCGCACATGCCGCGTTTGCGGCGTTTCGCCGAACGGCAAGACATGAACAAACGGCTCCTTCGCATACGACTTTAAAAGTATCTCATGAAGATTTTCTGCCGTGCGACCGCGCTTTCCTCGCACGTAAATGGTCGCGAGAATTCCTCGGTTCATAGGCACCAGATGCGGCGTGAACGTCACCGCCACGTCGCGTCCGGCCGCAAGCGAGAACTCCTGGTCGAGTTCCGCCATATGCCGGTGATGTCCCACCCCGTAGGCATGGAAGCCTTCCGCTACTTCGGAAAAGATCATGGACTCCCTTACTGCGCGCCCTGCGCCGGTCATGCCCGATTTCGCATCGATGACGATCTCATCGAGATCGATCGCCTTGGCCTTGATGAGCGGAATGAGCGGCAACTGCGCCGTCGTGGTGTAGCAACCGGGATTGGCGACGAGATGCGCGTTTTTGATCTCTCGCCGGTGCACTTCGACCAGTCCATAAACTGCCTGCTTTTGCAGATCCGGTGCATGATGCGCGTGCCCATACCACTTTGCGTACGCAGCGGTGTCCGCGAGGCGGAAGTCGGCCGACAGGTCGACAACTTTCGCCGCCGGCGTGGCCGCGAAGATCGCCGACACAACTTTCTGTGTCGTAGCGTGCGGCAGCGCGCAGAAGATCAGATCGAGATTGACGCCGACCCAGTCGACGCCATCGACCGCGATGAGCTTCGGCAATGAATAGGGAGAGAACTGCGGAAAAACCTCTCGCATTTCCAGGCCGGCGCGGCGCTCCGCGGTGAGCAACGCAATCTCGGCGCGCGGATGCCGAAGCAGCAAGCGCACCAATTCGCCTCCGGTGTAACCCGAAGCGCCCAGTATGCCGACTCTCGCTTTGGTGGTCATAGCAGCCCCTTTTCTCACGCCGGCGCAAACGCCGGAATTCATCGGCTCCCGTCCGAACGGAAGCGGGTTAACGCGACACGGGACTTGGAGAGCAGCAGGAAATTGAGAAGCGCCGCAGGATCCAGGTCCGGCGGCACGGGGGACGTTTCACGCGCGCGAGCGCTCCCGTGCCGTGACGGTACGGCGGCGCGAGCGGCGGGTGAAAACGGTCTTCATAGGCCGGGGAAATAGGCCGCCGGCATCCTCACGTCAAGCGCGACCCACCCTGCCCAAGGGCACCGGCTGATCGATCAGCATCGCTTTAACCACCATGTCGCGCGCCAAGGCCGGATCGACGCCGTTGGCGGCGATCAAGTCTCCGCAGTCGGCGACGATGGCGTCGGCATCCTGCATGATCTTCAGCCGCTTGAAACGATCCGCGTGGTTCAGCCCCATGCTTTCGCCAACGATATCGAGGACGTTAACGATCTTGAACGGCCAGTCGCGCTCATGCGCGCACAGGTCGCGGTGGTCGGGATGATAGATTGCAGCGAGCGCATCGACGCCGGCCTTCTCCGCAGCTTCCAATTCGGCAAGATAAAGACCGCGCTTGTATTCCGGCAGGGCGTTAAGGAAATTGCTCATCAGGCCGACTGCGGGCTGCTGTAAATCGACTAACTCGACCCCGGGCACCATCTGCAGGAGCTCGGTCGCGGCCTCAACCACGCCTTTGATCCCCGGATGCTTGTGCAGCGCGACCTTCAGCGGCACCGGCTTCCGCAGCAGCAACCGCAGATCGTCAAACCGCGTCCTCAGAAACAGCATGAACGGCGTCATCTCGAACGGCCGCGAGCCGCGCACCTTCTCGATCGTCGGCAGCGTGTTCTCGGTAAACTGCACGTGACAGCTTGCGCACCACGAGATCACGCCGGCTTTTCCTTCCGCAAGCTTGTCGAGGGAATTCGTCGCAACGCGGCCGGAAACTTCGGTATCGCCGGTGCGCAACTGGACGATCCCGCAGCAATGGCTTGGACCACCCATGACTTTGTAGGTGACGCCAAGCGTATCCATGATGTCGAGCGCAGTAAGCGCGATGTGCGGCGTCTTGAGGACGTTACAGCCGGTGTAAAAAACAAAGTCGGGCCGCTCGCCCGGTTTCACCGTCGATCCCGACTCAAGACGCTGGCTGACTTTCTGGCCAAGCCGCGTCAGTTCGTCGGCGCTCAACTGCATGCGCGCGAGAACGTTCGAGCCATCGGCAACGAGGCGGAAATTTTCCACCCCCTTCTTGCGCCGCTCGCGCGGCTCGTTTGTATGCTGTGCCATTTTCATGCGCGCCATCGCCAGCAGGAAGCGCGGATTGACCCCGTAATCGCAGGCTGTGACGCAGTCGCCCGTGAGCACGCAGCCTTTCGCCCACGCACGCGAGGCCTCCGGCCCCTCGCCCGTACGCACGATGTCGAGCACACCCGCTATCACGTCTTGCGGCGCAGCATTGACGCCGGCTGGTCCCGTGACAGGACAGACTTCGACGCATTTGCCGCATTTCGTGCAAGCGTCGAGCATTTCATCGGTGCGCGCCGTCAGGGCAGATTC
>DASUKT010000319.1:0-8754 GCA_036278575.1 Pseudolabrys sp.
CGGCCGTCGTTACGTCCGGGCGTCGCTGGCAAGCGCACGGATTGCTCACCACCATTCTGCTGATGTGGCGCCTTCGCTTCGCCTATTTCTTCGGCGCCGATCCGGCAAAGCTCGCGCAAGCGTATGGCTATGTCTCACGCAAGCCTTGAGCCGGTCGCGATTGCGGTTTTGGCCAAGGCGCCGATCCCCGGCCTTGCCAAGACGCGGCTCATTCCGGAAATCGGCGCGCATGCGGCGGCCGTATTGCAGGAGCGGCTCACTGAGGGCGCGATCGGAACGGCCGTGGCAGCCGACACCGGACCCGTAACGTTGTGGTGCGCGCCCGAACTCGATCATTCCTCGTTTCAGGATTTGGCGGCACGCTTCCCGATCACGTTGAAGCGGCAGCCGGACGACGATCTTGGCGTGCGCATGTTGGCGGCGATCGCAGCAAACAACGGTCCGACGATCGTTATCGGAACGGATTGCCCCTCACTTGGCGCCACTCACCTGCGTGAGGCCGCTGCGGCGCTTTGTCGAGAAGTCGAAGTGGTGGTCACACCGGCTGAAGACGGCGGCTACGTGCTCATCGGCGCGCGGCAGCCCCATGCCGCGCTATTCGAGAACATGGCATGGGGTGCGCACACCGTCATCGCAGAAACGCGTGCGCGGCTGGCAGCGATTGGCCTCATGGCAAGAGAACTCAACCCCCTTTGGGACGTCGACCGGCCCGCCGACCTTGCCCGCCTCGAGCGCGAGCACGCGTACCTCGCGCTCTAGGCACCGCAAATCCCAGGACCATTGCGCGCCGTTGGCGGCGGGCGCATATGACAAATTGGCATCGGCTTTTAACGATTCGGCCGCTGTCCGCGTTGACAACCGCGGCCGCCGAGCCGCCGCCGGAGGTCGCGTTGGAAGGGACAGAGCTTTTCATCTCGTTTCTGGGCGCAGTGGCGCTGCTCTTGTGGGGCGTGCGGATGGTGCAAAACGGCATCACGCGCGCATTCGGCGCTGCGCTGCATCGCGCGCTGACGCATTACGTGCGGTCGCCGGCGAGCGCTTTCCTCGTCGGCCTCGGTCTCACCGGCGTCCTGCAAAGCTCGACCGCGACCGCGCTGTTGCTCGCCTCGTTTACCGCGCGCGGGCTCATCGCCCTCTCCATCGCCCTCATTATGATGCTCGGCGCGAATGTCGGCACCACACTTGTGGCGCAGGTGCTGTCGCTCAATGTCACTTGGCTATGGACGGCCATTCTCGCGTTCGGTGTGTTCCTGTTCATGGCCGCGCAAGCAGACCGCCCGCGCGCCGTCGCGCGCATCATCATTGGATTGGGCTTGATGCTGCTGTCGCTCGTGCATTTAGGCGACGCGGCGCAGCCATTGCGCGATTCGGCAACGTTCAAATCGTTTCTTTCCGGGCTCGGCGGCGATCCGGTCATGGCATTCCTTGTCGGCACTTTGCTGACATGGCTGATGCACTCGAGTCTTTCCATGGTGCTGCTGGTGATGGCCTTCGCCGGCGCGCACGCCATTCCGGAGCCGCTCGCGCTTGCGCTTGTGCTCGGCGCCAATGTCGGCGGCGCGATTGCACCGATGACCGGACTTGCCGCCTCGCCGCCGGCCGGCCGGCGCGTCGCCCTCGGCAACCTGCTGATGCGCGCGGTCGTCGCCATTCCCTTCATATTCTTCGTTCGCCAATGCGCCGACCTGCTCGCGGCCGCCGAGCCAGATCCGGCACGCATGGTCGTGAACTTCCATACGGCGTTCAATCTCGTCGCCGCGCTGGTTCTGCTGCCGCTGACGAGCCTGTTCGCAAAAGCCGCCAACGCCATCATGCCCGACCGGCCGGAGCGTGAAGACAAATCCAAGCCGAAATACCTCGACCCGCATGTGCTCGACACGCCCTCCGAAGCGCTTGCCTGCGCGCTGCGCGAAACGCTGAACATGGGCGACAAGGTCGCCGACATGCTGCGTGACACGCTGGTGGCAATCGAAAAGTCCGACATGAAACTGGTGCGCGACGTCGAGCGCGCCGACAATGCGATCGACGCCATTCACGAAGCGATCAAGCTTTATCTGGTCAAGGCGTCGAAGGCGGAGATGACCGAGGAAGAGAGCCGCCGCTACATAGAAATTCTGACGTTCACCACCAACCTCGAGCACGTCGGCGACATCATCGACAAAAACCTGATGGAGCTCGCGGCCAAGAAGATCAAGCACAATTACACCTTCTCGCCGGAAGGTCTCGAGGATATCCGGCATTTCCATGCGCTGGTGATGGAAAACCTCAAGCTCGCTTTCAACGTCTTCGCCACGCGCGACATCGCGCTGGCGCGCCGGCTATTTGCGGAAAAGACCACGATGCGCTCCGCGGAAACGGCGGCCGCCGAAAGCCACTATTCGCGCCTGCGTGAAGGACGCGCGGAATCGATCGAGACCTCCTCCATCCACCTCGACATCATTCGCGACTTGAAGCGCGTGCACGGCCACATCACGTCGGTCGCCTATCCGATTCTTGAAGCAGCCGGCGAATTGCGCGACACAAGACTGGTCGCGCAGGACCACCACGAGCCACAGGCCGACAAGGCGGTCGCGTCGTAGTACCTTTCATTGCAGCCGGATCAGCACCAGGCCGCAGACGATCAGCACCGCGGCAGCAACGCGTGCGGCGCGCAGCGGCTCCTTGAGAACGACGACGGCGATTACTGCACCGAACAACACGCTCGTTTCACGCAACGCTGCAACCACTGCAATCGGCGCCACCGTCATTGCCCATAGTGCAATGCCGTAGGACATCACCTGAAACCCGCCGCCGGTAAGCCCGCGCAGCCAGTTCTGGCGCATTGCGGTCAACACCCGCCGGCCGCTGCGCGCAACCGCATACAGCACCACAATCGCCGCCATGCCGACGAACAGCCACATCGAATAGGCGATAGGATTGTGCGAAAGCCGCACGCCGAGGCCGTCCACCACCGAATAGGCGCAAATCGTCAGCGCGGTGAACAGCGCAAAGCCGACGGCGCGGCGATCGAGCCGCGCCAGACCGCGCCCACCGCGCGCCGACAGCAACACAACGCCGCTCACCAACGCCGCAATCCCGATCCAACTGAGCGCGACGAGCCGCTCGCCGACGGCTACGGTCGCCACGCCTGCCGTCATCAGCGGCGCGGAGCCGCGCGCAATCGGATAGACCTGACCGAGATCGCCGGTTCGGTAGCTCTCGATCAGCGATGCAAAGTAGGCGAGATGGATGAAGATCGAGGCGATCAGGTACGGCCACGCGGCGGCCGCCGGCATGCCGACGAAGGGCAAAAGCACGACCGCCACGATTCCGGAGCCGAGCGAGATCAGCGCCGTGGTTGCCAGCGGATCGAGCCCGATCTTGATGAGCGCATTCCAGCCGGCATGGCACGCGGCGGCAAACAGGACGGCGAGGAAGACGATATTTCCCATAACTCTCCTGTCATTCCGGGACGGCCCGCAAGGGCCGGGCCCGGAATCCATATCCCCTGTCTGTGTTTATGGATTCCGGGCTCGCCCGCGTCCGCCATTCTGGCGTCGGCGAGCGCCCCGGAATGACAGTGGCTGAAGTCATGCCTTCACTGCCGGCGCCCACAATTTCGGACCGGCGCGCTGATATTGCGGCGGACGCGCCACCTCGGCGTCGAGCGCCTTCGCGGCATGCCAGCCCCAATGCGGATCGTCGAGAAAGGCGCGCGCCATGGACACCATGTCGGACTTGCCTTCCGCGACAATCGCTTCGGCCTGCTGCGGCGTGACGATCAGGCCGACGGTACGCGTGGCAATGCCGGCCTCTTTCTTGACCCGCTGGGCAATCGACACGTTGTAGCCGGGTTCGGTCGGATTGCGGGTATCGGCCGTAACGCCGCCGGACGAGATGCAGACAAAATCGAGACTCGCGTCTTTCAGCGCCTGGGCGATCGTAACCGCATCGTCTGCCGTCAGCCCGCCGTCGCGCCAATCGCTGCCGGTGATGCGCGCGCCGAGCGGCACGTGCTTCGGCACCACAGCGCGCACGGCGCGCGCAACCTCGAGCGGAAAGCGCAGCCGGTTCTCCAGCGAGCCACCGAACTGGTCGGTACGCTTGTTCGCGATCGGCGACATAAACCCGTGCATCAGATAACCATGCGCCATGTGCAATTCGATTGAATCGAATCCGATGCGCAGCGCGCGCTGCGCCGATGCGACAAATGCATCGCGCACGCGCGCCATGTCTTCTTCCGTGACCATGCGCGGCGTGTGCCACTTCTCACCGAACGGCAGCGCGGAAGCGGCCATCGTCGGCCACGGATCGGCGCCGGGTCTCAGCGGCCCGCCGCCTTCCCACGGCCGCTCGGCAGAAGCTTTGCGGCCGGCATGCGCGAGCTGAATGCCGAATTTCGCCGTGCCGGCGCGGCGGCATCGGGCAATGACGCGCGCCAGTGCGAGTTCGTTATCGTCGGAATAAAGCCCGAGGCATCCGTGCGTGATGCGCGCGGGGCGTTCCACCGCCGTCGCTTCGACCACCACCAGCGCGGCGCCGGAATTCGCCAGCATGCCGAGATGCATCATGTGCCAATCGGTGGCGCTGCCGTCGTCGGCCGAGTATTGGCACATCGGCGAGACGACGATGCGGTTGGGAAGCTCTAGCGCCGCAAGCTTGAGCGGCGAAAACAAGGCGCTGGTCATGGGCAAGGAAACTCGTTCGTGGAGGTGCGAGCAGACGCTCAACGCTGCTACTGATGTGAAGAGGCGATAATGGCATCCGGGGCGGGCACGTTAAAGCCCGCCCGCTTGGTCGCCTGCCTTATGCCGCGGGTGGCACGTCGTTGCCGGAAGCTTTCCGGCGCCTGGCTAGTTCATCCCATCGCTTGGCCGCGTGCAAAACATCGCGAACGCGCGAGCGGAATTGATCCTCGGTGTAATAGCGCTGCCAGCGGCCGGTGCGATAAAGCTCCATGAAATAGGCGCGGCGACGCTCCGCCAGATCGCGCCATTTTTGCGCAATCTGATCGAAAACGCCGCTGTTGGGCTCCGCTGGCATTGCAGCACGTATCGAGCGATAAATTCCCCGACAACGAGGCGCCGCAAACTTTGCGATCAGTCAGGCGCGCAAAAAGACGCGCGCCTTGAAAACAACGCCCCGTCGATTCCCCACGAGGCTAGATTGGCATATCGCCCGTCGCCCGGCCAAGAGCGGAATACCGCACCGGCTAAGGCATTGCAGGATATGATAATAATTCTTCGCCTGACGTCCGCGTCCCAGACGAAAAGTCAGTGTTTGAGCTTGGGATCGACTTTGAACGTGGCCTGCGTTTTCTTGCCGATCTCGTCGACGGTCACATCCGGCGCGAGCTCGATCAACGTCATGCCGCCGCCCTTCTTGTCGATGGCGAAGACACCGAGATCGGTGATGACCATATCGACAACATTGGCGCCGGTTAGCGGCAAGTCGCACTTGTGCAGCAGCTTCGGCTGATCCTTGGCCGTGTGCTCCATGATGACGACGACTTTCTTGACGCCCGCGACGAGATCCATCGCGCCGCCCATGCCTTTCACCATCTTGCCGGGAATCATCCAATTGGCGAGATCGCCGTTTTCCGCCACCTGCATCGCGCCGAGCAATGCAAGATCGATGTGGCCGCCGCGGATCATCCCGAATGAATCCGCCGACGAGAAAAAGCTCGTGGTCGGCAGTTCGGTGACAGTCTGCTTGCCGGCGTTGATGAGATCCGGGTCTTCGTCGCCCTCGTAGGGAAACGGCCCAAATCCGAGCATGCCGTTCTCGCTTTGCAGCTGCACCGTCATTCCGGCTGGAATGTAGTTCGACACCAGCGTCGGGATGCCGATGCCGAGATTGACGTAAAAGCCGTCGCGCAATTCCTTGGCGGCGCGTTCCGCCATCTGTTCACGGGTCCAGGGCATCAGACTTCCCCTCCGGTTGCAGCAGCGGCGGCGCGCTTGCGCACGGTGCGCTGCTCGATGTGTTTGACGGCATTCGGCACATGGATGATGCGCTGCACGAACACGCCGGGCGTGACGATGTGATCCGGATTGATTTCGCCGGGCCGCACGAGATGCTCCACCTCGGCCACCGTCATTTTTCCCGCCGTTGCCATCATCGGATTGAAGTTCCGCGCCGTCTTCCGGTAGACGAGATTGCCTTCGTGGTCGCCCATCCATGCGTGCACGATGGAAAGGTCCGCCACCAGCCCGCGCTCCATGATGTAACGCTCACCATCAAAAGTGCGCTCTTCCTTTCCCTTGGCGATGTCGGTGCCGACGCCGGTGCGGGTGAAAAAGGCCGGAATGCCGGCCCCGCCTGCGCGGATACGCTCGGCAAGCGTGCCTTGCGGGTTGAACTCGATCTCGAGCTCGCCGGCGAGGAACTGCTGGGCAAAGAGCTTGTTCTCGCCGACGTAGGACGAGATCATTTTCTTGACCTGGTGGGTGTCGAGCAGAAGGCCGAGCCCCGCCCCGTCCACGCCTGCGTTATTGGAGACGATCGTCAGATTTTTGACGCCTGACTCGCGAATGGCCTGGATCAACGTTTCCGGGATGCCGCAGAGGCCGAAGCCCCCGGCCATGATCATCATGCCGTCCTTGAGCAGGCCGGCCAGCGCTGCCTTCGCGTCGGGATAAAGCTTTTTCATGCAACGATATCACTCGCTCTTGTGATGCCCCCGTAACAGGGGAGAGAACATCAAGAGGGCAACCGAACGCAAGCCTCCTACTGATTGGGCGGCGGCGAGATGGTAGTGACCGGGTTGGCGGGCTTTTGCGGAACCGGCGCGGGCGGCACCGGCGGTGGCGTCGGGGCCGCGTTGGTCGGAGCGGAGGCCGGCGCCATCCGATCGGTGAGCCGCGTCGGCAGCGGCAGGTGATGCGGGTAATAGCTCCACAGCACGAAAATGGCCGCGAACACGAGGCCTGACAGCACCGCAGCGACGCCGCGATGGCCGAGTGACAGGAAATTGCCGACGATCGTCGCAACCAGGGCAAATACGCCCAACAGCGCGACATAGACCCAGTTGACGCTCGCCCAATCGATCGGCATGTTCACCATCTCCCCGTTTATGCCCCGATGTTAACGCCAGTCGGCCTTGCAGGTCACCTCCGCAGCGCCGCACGTGTCAATCCACCTGGCGTTCCTATTGCGCAAGTTTCCCATTATACCTTGCGCCCCCATGCCTCAGGTCCTCATTCTCACCGAAATCCAGGAAGCGATACGCGCCCGTTACAGGGCCATGCTGCTGGAGCGCTTTCCGCAGCTGACAATCGATGTCGTCGGCCATCACAGCCAGGTCGAACCTTACATCACCGAGACGGAGATCCTCCTGTGCTTCTCGCCGCCAATGGCTGACCACGTGGTGCGTGACGCGAAGAAGCTGAAATGGATCCAGGCGCTCGGCACCGGCGTCGACAATATCGTGGACCTGCCCTCGCTGGACAAAGAGGTGTTGGTGACGAACGTGCGCGGCATCCATGGACCGCCGGTCTCGGAAGCGACCATGGCCTACATGCTGGCGCTGGCGCGCAAGCTGCCGGATGCAACGCGCGCGCAGGAAAAGCGCGCCTGGACGCGCTGGCCGGCGGAGCTGCTTCACGGCAAGACCGTCGGCATTCTCGGCGTCGGCCTGATCGCGGAGGCGTTGGCGCCGATGTGCAAGGCGTTCGGCATGACGGTCATTGGCATCAGTTCGGCGCCGCGTTCGACCGCGGGCTTTGACCGCATGGTCAAGCGCGACGATTTCGTGAAAATTGTCGGCGAACTCGATTACCTCGTCACGCTGACGCCGCTCACCCGCGAAACACGTGGCATCGTTGGCGCGCGCGTTTTCGCCGCCATGAAGCCGACCGCCTATCTCGTCAACGTCGCCCGCGGCGGCGTGGTGGACGAACCCGCGCTGATCGAGGCGCTCAATGCGGGCCGGATCGCCGGCGCCGCGCTCGACGTGTTCTCGCAGGAACCGTTGCCGCCGGACGACCCGATCTGGAACGCCAAGAACGTGCTGATCTATTCGCATCTCGGCGGCTATTCGGAAGGCTATGAAGATCGCGCCATGCCGACCATCGCCGGCAACATGGCTCACTATCTTGCGGGCGAGCCGCGAAAAATGATCAATGTCGTCCGCGCGCCCGCCTCGTGGGGAAGATAGATGCAGTTGTCCGAGCGTCTGAATACGCCGATCTCGACCGCCGAACTCGAGCGGCGCTGGCGCGCGGTGCGCGCCGCCATGGAGAAGGAAAAGATCGACGTTCTGTTGATGCAGAACAACAACGATCACATGGGCGGCTACGTCCGCTACTTCACCGACATGCCGGCGACCAACGGCTATCCCAATACCGTGGTTTTTCCGCGCGACGCCGAAATGACTGTTGTCTGCCAAGGGCCGTTCGGCGGCAGCGAGACAACGGCGCAGGGCGACGTGAAATGGCGCGGCGTGAAGAAGATCATGACCACGCCGAGCTACGCGTCGGCGCATTACACCAAGGATTACGATCCCGAACTCGCGGCGAAAGCGCTCGCGCCCTATGCGAAGGCGACGATCGGCTTCGTCGGCACGTATCAGATGTCCTACACGATGCTCGATTACATCAAACGCGCATTTCCCGACGCACGCTTTGTCGATGCCTCCGAGTTGGTCGATCGCATCAAAGTCATCAAGAGCGCCGAAGAAATGGAGCTGGTGAAGCGCGCGGCGCTGATGCAGGACGGCGCGATGCGCGCGGCGTTCGCCGCCGTGAAACCCGGCATGCGCGACACCGAAGTCGC
>DASUKT010000320.1:0-7416 GCA_036278575.1 Pseudolabrys sp.
CGCACCGACAGCACCGCTTCCTCTCCCTCGCGCACACCCGCGGCGAGACGGCAGGGAAACTGCACTCGCTTGCCGTTTTGTGCGATCTCGATTTCGCCGCCGCCGGCACCATTGGCCGTGATAATGCGGCCCCGCAGCAGATTTGCGACACCGATAAAGTTGCTCACGTAGGCATTGACAGGCCGGGCGTAGATTTCGTGCGGATTTCCACGCTGCTGAATGTGGCCCTTGCTCATCACGATGATCTCGTCGCTCATCACCAGCGCCTCCGCCTGGTCATGCGTGACGTAGATTGACGTGATGCCGACCTCGTTCTGGATGCGTTTTAGTTCGACGCGCATCTGCTCGCGCAGTTTGAGATCAAGATTGGACAGCGGCTCGTCGAACAATAAGAGTCGCGGCTGGGATACGATGGCGCGGGCGAGCGCTGCGCGCTGCTGCTGGCCGCCTGAAAGCTGCGTTGCGAGCTTGCCAGCCATATCTGCGAGGCCGACGAGACGCAATGCGTCTGCGACACGAGCATCGATTTCCGGCCGCGGCACGCTGCGGATTTCAAGCGGATAGGCAACGTTCTGCGCCACGGTCATGTGCGGCCAGATCGCATAGCTCTGGAAAACCATGCCGATATCGCGCTTTTCCGGCGGCATGAAGAGGCCCTGTTTGGGCGCCGTATAAACGATGCCGCCGACCCGGATCTGGCCGGCGTCGATTGAATGCAGGCCGGCAATGCTCATCAGCGTCGTGGTCTTGCCGCAGCCGGAGGGGCCGAGGAGCGTAACGAAATTGCCCTTCGGTACGCTGAATGAGACGTCATCCACGACGCGATCGCCACCAAAGCATTTTACGAGGCCTTGCACCTCAACGTAGGCCGCTGTGGTGCCTGTCGCCATCATCTAAACCGTCAGCGCTTCACGACCGGCGATGCGCCGGAAAATATAGACGCAGCCAAGCAGGATCGCGGTCTGCGTCACAGAAAGTGCGGCGGTCAAAGTATCGTTCTCATAGTTCGTCAGATAGTAGACACCGACCGACAGCGTCTCGGTACCTGATGAGTAGAGAATGATTGAGATCGACAATTCGCGCAGGAAGATGATGAACAGCAAAACCCAACCGGCAAAGATGCCGGGTTTGAGAAGCGGAATCGTAATGCGCCGCAGCGTCGTGAACCACGATGCACCAGCCATGCGCGAGCTTTGATCGAGATCTTCGGAGATCGCGAGCATCACCGAGGAGACGTTGCGTTGCCCGTAAGGGAAGAAACGGGTGATGTAGCCGAGCAGTAGAATCCACAAGGTCGCGTAGATCGGCGTGCGAATGTAGGTAACGAGCACACCCATCGCGATTACGATGCCGGGAAAGCCGACCGGCACCACGCAAAGGAAGTCGAGCAAGCGTGCGCCAAAGCCTTTGGTGCGGTGGATCATATAGCTGACAACCAGCGACAACGTCATGGCGATGGTTGCGCCGACGAAAGCGAGAATGAAGCTATTGTAGATGCCGTTGGTCGCCGCTGCGATGTGGTCGGGCGCCCAGAAAAAGAGCGTACGCACATAATTGTGCAGCGTGAGATCGTGCAGGATGATTCGTGACTGCCAGACCGGATGCAGGCTGACGACGATCAGGCACAGAATCGGCAGAACCACCGCCACCAGAATGAAGCCGAAGTTGAAGGCAAACGCCGCCCATTTCCACTTGCCGAGATCGATGACGTTTGGACGAAATCCTTTGCCGGTGACGGTCGTAAACGACCGCGGTGCGATATAGTGCTGCTGAATCCAGATCAGCAGCACGGTAATCACCCCGAGCGCCATGCTCATGGCCGCGCCAAGATAAATATTGGCATCGTCGCCAACTGCTTTGGAGAAGATTTGCGTCGTCAGCGTCTGCCAGCCGTAGGGGGCCGACAGCTTGAACGGGACGCCGAATTCGCCGGCCGTCGTAACGAAGACGATTATCGCGCCCGAAAGAATGCCCGGCGCGACCAGCGGCAGCGTTACCGTCATGGCGGTGCGCACTAGGCCTGCGCCTGTCGTGCGCGCGGAATCCTCAAGCGACGGGTCCATGCGCCGGAGCGAGCCGACAACGAAGAGATAAACAAGGGGGGCGAAGAAAAGCCCCGTTACCCAGATCACGCCGTAGAGGTTGTCGACGTTAATGATGTTGCCCTGGATACCGAGCAGGTCGTGCGCCCAGGAGTTGATAAGACCGACCTTGCCGCCGGCAAGATTGTGCCACGCGATCGCGCCGACGAAGGGGCTCAAGAAAAACGGAGCGAGGTTGAACGGCTCCATCCGCTCCCGGCCCGGGCAATTGGTGCGAGCATTGATCCAGGCAAGCGCCACGCCGAAAAAAGTGGCAATAACGGTAGAGCCAGCGCACACGATCAGCGTATTGACGAACGCTTTGGGAATGACACGGTCGGTGTAGAGCGTGCGGTAATTGTCGAGCCCCCAAGTGGTATCGAACCCCCCGGTATCGAGGACACGAAAGCTGCTGATAATCAGCACCGCGAGCGGCAAGATCACCGCCGCGGCGACGATGATGCTGACGATCAGCGTCGCGACGGTTTCCTGCGTGATCAGGCTTCGCCAGCGGCTTGTCGCCGGAGATTGCAGTGCGTCTTCCGTGAGCGTTTGCGTGCTCATCGCCTCACCCGCAGGCTGCGGTGCATTGAAAAGCGAGTGCGTTCGAGGTCGCCGCGTCAGCTTCGCTCATGGAGCGAAGCCGCGCGGCACCAATCCGCGCTACTGGAATACGGCCTGCCAATCCTGCCGCAGTCCCTTGAATTTTTTCTGCGCGCCGACCCAATCTTTCAAGCCGATCATCTTGGTCTTTTTCATGTCGAACACGTAACGCGCGGCTTCCGGTGGCGGCGTGTAGTCCTTGAGGAAGGTGTACATCATCTCGCCGACCACCATGATATCGGCGCCTTCCTTGCTCAGCATGTATTCCATGAATAATTTGGCGGCGTTGGGGTGCGGCGCACCCTTGATGACGGCGGCCTGGTTACCGAGCATCACCTGACCTTCCTTGTACGTGCTCCATTTGATGATCTTGAGCAGGTCGGGTTTCTGCAACACGTTCTGATAAATGCGTCCGGTCAGATTCCACATATCAAGCGGGCGCTGGCAGGAGATCACCATCTGCATCTTCGGTTCGGTGCGGAATTCGATCAGCGGATCGGTCGCTTTGAGCTTTTTCCAAAGATCGCCAAGGTTGACGCCGTGCTCTTGCAGCGCCAGCGCGGTGTTGTCGTAGGTGAAGCTTTTCGTCAGATCGGACGCGATGGTCTTGCCCTTGAGCTCCGGCTTGAGCACGTCGGCGTAGGAGTTTGCGGTGAAGTGCTCCATCCCCGGGCAAGAACTATTCCACACCGGCTGGAACGTGTAAGCGAACGGCACCACGACGTATGGATAATCGAAATACTGACCCGCCGCGCGCGCGTTTTCTTCGTGATACTTCCAATAGCCGCTATCGAGTTTCAGGAAATCGCCCCGTTTGGCGGCGGCATCGAAGAAACCCGGTGCGCTGACGATCAGCATATCGACCGTGTGCTTGCCGGCCTGAATCTCCTGGCGCGTTTGCGCGACGGTGGCGCCGGTGCCTTTGCGCAGATTGTTAAATTTGAAATTGGGCCCGAGGTTATATCGCTTGATGAAGCCTTCGCCGAGCATTTGCCCGGTGTGATCGCTGAATTGCGGATTGAGGACGGTGACCGCGCCTTCCTTCTTGGCGGCGGCAATCAACGCTTGTTCTTGCGGTGTGAAATCAGCGGCATGGGCCGTGCCCGGCCCGAGAAAAAGTGCAATTGCAGCAATGGGTGCAGCAAGACAGGTGGCTGAAGCCAGACGGCGTGAGCCCATTTTATCCTCCCGATGTTAGCGCTCCCCGGGGAGCCGGTTACGCCGCCTTCCGTTGGCGCCGGCTCCTGTTTTATGTCGGTTCGGGCGGACCGCATCTTACGGCACCGCACCGTCCGGTCGCCCATTTAATCGCATCCTGCCTACCACTGGCAATTTATGTCTTTGGCGCGGGGTCTATTGCGGCGCGGCATGACGAAGCAGCCGACGGCTTGCCACCATTGCGCCCGGTTGTGCCCGAAGGTTAGCCTTGGACGCCTACACATTATTGGCGGCGTGAGGCTGTAAATTCCCGTGCCCGACAGGAGACGCCGGCTTGAAGATCGGAATTCTGCTGGGCGACGACATCGGGCTCGAGGTCGTTCCTGAATGCGTCAAGGTGATGAAGGCCGCGGCCGCGCATACCGGCCTCGCCCTCGAATGGACTGAGCTGCCGATTGGAAAGCGCGGACATGAGCTACACGGCGACACGCTGCCAGCAGTCACCGAAAAGAGGCTGCACGAGCTCGATGGATGGATCATGGGGCCGATCGGCCATGCCGCCTATCCGCGCAACGATCCGACCTGGGTAATGCCGCCGGTGCGCAAGCGCTTTGAGCTGTTTGCCGCCTTGCGCCCTTCGCGTTCGTACCCGAACGTGACATCGGTCCACAAGGATGTGGATATCGTGTTCGTACGCGAGCTGTCGGAAGGAATGCTTTACTCGGAATCGGTCGTTGCCGGCTTTCCCGAATTCCGCCCGACTGACGAAATCACCGTTGCGGCACGCGTGATAACCCGCAAAGGTTCAAATCGCGTTGCGCGCGAGGCTTTTGAGATTGCGCGCACACGCAAGCGCAAGAAGGTAACCGCCGCGCACAAGGAGCCGGTTTATCGGCTCGCTTGCGGCATGTTTGCCGAAGAGTGCCGCAAGGTAGCGCGCGAGTATCCGGACGTGGCCTACGAAGAGGCGATGATCGACACGGCCTCGATGAAGCTCGTCATGGAACCACAGCAGTTCGATGTCGTCGTGACGACGAACCAGTTTGGCGACATTCTCTCCGACATCGGTGCTGGCCTTGTCGGCGGGCTCGGCTTGGCGCCCGGACTTTGTGTCGGCGAGCGGCAGGCGATGGCGCAGGCGACACATGGTTCCGCGCCCGATATCGCGGGCCGTGGCATCGCCAATCCTTATGCGATGATCGTGTCCGGCCAAATGCTGATGGCCTGGCTCGGACGCAAGCACAAGGAGCCGAAGGCAATTGCCGCCGCCGAGCGCATGCAAGCAGCCATCGAAAAGATCGTTATCGAGGGCAAGCACTCGACCAAAGACCTTGGCGGCACGTCGAGCACCAGCGAAATGGGAGATGCGATCGCCACCGCCGTCTAACCGATAGCAATCGTGAGTGGAATTGCCATGTACAATCTTCATCTCAGCCCGGAACAACTGGAAATCCGCGACACTGTGCGCGATTTCGTCAACGGCGAAATCAAGCCGATCGTGCTCAAGGCGGAGCGTCTCGATGCCGGTGATCGCACACTCTCGATGGATTTGCTTGAACAGGCTTCGCAGATGGGCCTGCGCACGTTGTCGCTGTCGGAAACGCTCGGCGGTGCCGGCGCCGACGCGCTCACGGCCTGCCTGGTGACGGAGGAACTCGCGGCCGGCGATGCGGATATCGCTGGCGTCCTGACGGAAACATCGCGCCTTGCGCACATCCTGTTCGATAGGGCGATGAATAATGCGCAGCGTGACAAGTTTTTGCCGAAGTTTCTGAATGATGACGGCTTTCATCTTGCCTTCGCGCAGCGCGAGCCGGATGCTGACACAAAACTGGGGGCCAATTATTACCGTCCGATCGTTGCCGAGCATCCGGTGCAGACCACCGCGGTGAGGGCGAGCGACGGAAGTTGGGTCCTTAAGGGCGCAAAGGTCGCCGTCGCCAATGCGCCGCTTGCAAAACTGTTTGCAGTTGAAGCGGCGATTCCCGGCGGCCGCGACACCGCCATCCTGCTCGTGCCCTCGGACACGCCGGGCCTTACGGTCTGTGCGTCCGAGAACGCGTGGCATCACGGCGCGTGTGGACGGGTGACGTTTGCGGACTGCCGCGTTACGGCCGACCATTTGTTGGGCGAGAATGCCTCGGCGCTGCTTTGCGCGACTGATGAGCCAGGCCGCGGCGCGCCGTTTGCGCAAGCACTCAATCTCGGCATTGCACGCGCCGCGTACGAGGCGGCGGTCGAATACGCGAAGCTCCGCGTGCAGGGTGGGCGCCCGATCATCGAACATCAGGCGATTGGCACCAAGCTCGCCGAATGCGCGATCAAGCTCGACATCGCGCGCGCCGCCGTTTGGCGTGCGGCATGGGCATCCGACCATCCGGAGGCTTACGCCGACGGCAGTCTGCCGGACTTGCCGCTGCAAACGATCGCGCAGGTGTTCACCTCCGAGGTGCTGTTGAAGGCGACGAAGGATGCGACAGAAGTCTTCGGCGCCATGGGCGTGATGCGCGACATGCCGCTGCAAAAATACGTGCACGATGCGCGCGTGTGCCTGCATTCCGGCGACGGCAATACGGATGCCAAGCTGCGCATTGCGGAGGCGCTTGCCGGTTATCGGCGCGTGTCCGACGCGGGCGCGCTGGCGCTGGCCGGCGAATAAGGAGAGGGCTGCATGGACTTTTCACTCAGCAACGAGCAGCGCTCCTGGCAGATGGCGGCGCGCAAATTCGCCGAAGAAGAAATCCGCCCGATTTCCTTGCAACGCGATGCGATTCCGACGGCGTCCGGGCCGTTCGATTGGGAGATCATCAAGAAGGGCTCCAAGCTTGGCTTCCGCACCCTGGCGGTGCCGAAGGAATGGGGCGGCCACGGTACCGACTTTGTCACGCAAGCGCTGGTCATGGCCGAACTGGCCAAGGCCGATAGCGCGATCTCCAAAGCGTTCAGCCAGAACTGGAAGTGGAGCCATTTGATTTCAGCGACATGCACGGAAGAGCAGAAGCAACGCTTCCTGCCGGCGTTCATCGCCGACGACACGTTTGTTTTGGGCAAGGGCATCACCGAGCCAAGCGCCGGCTCGGATAATCGGCTGCCGCCGGCCGATGATCCGAAAGCGGGCTTGAGGCTGAAAGCAGAGCGCAAGGGCGATGAATGGATTCTCAATGGCGAGAAGGCCTTTATCGCCAATGCGCCGATCGGCAAATTATTCTTCATCGACGCGCGGACAGATCCGAACGTGCCGCTCAAGCAGGGTACCACGCTGTTCCTGATCCCGCGCGACACGCCTGGCTTTCGCATCGGCAAGGTATTTAACAAAAGCGGCTGGCGCTTCTATCAGAACGGCGAAATGATCTTCGAGAACGCGCGCGTACCTCATGCCAACGTAGTGGGCGAGGTCAATGGCGGCTCGCGCAAGACTGGCGGCCGCGGCGGTGACACCACCGGCGGCGATATTTTCGGCGACCTGGAGCTTGCCGCCAACGCGCTCGGTATTTGCGACGACGCTTGCGAAACGGCAATGCGCTACGCCAGGACTGCGAAGCAGGGTGGCCGCGCGCTGTTCGAACAGCAGAGC
>DASUKT010000321.1:0-3823 GCA_036278575.1 Pseudolabrys sp.
GATGATCGGAGATGCAAAGCGCGGCGTTGTGTCTCTCGAGCAAGCGGAGAATCTCGTCGCTATACCAGCCGGCGTCGCGAAATTCGAAAGCGTAGCGGCGACGCTTCGGCAACAGCCGCAGGAACGACGCAAGCCGCTCGCAATTGACGCCGAACTGCGGCGGCAATTGAAATAACACCGGGCCCGCCTTGGGCCCGAGGATTTTCAGCCGCTCCTCGATCAACGCGAGGCTGTTGCGCGAACGGTCGCTCAGCCTCTTCCAATGCGTGATGAATTTCGACGCCTTCCACGCGAAGATGAAATCGTCCGGCGTGTTATCGCGCCAGCCGCGAACCGCTTCGGGACTGGGCGTGCGATAGAACACGCCGTTGAGTTCGGCGGTGACGAACTGGGTCGCGTAAAATGCAAGGTGATGCTTGACCATGACCTCGCGCGGAAAGAACGGTCCGCGCCAGGAGTGGTAGCTCCATCCGGACGTTCCGATGAACACCTTTGCTGCGCGCTTGCCGCTCATAAACGTCGGATAGATGACGAATCGTATCGCTGGCGCATGCCGTCATGCCAGCGCTCGCTTGGTCGTGGAACCATGTACGCCGCCTCGATATACAACAATTGTCTGTGTTTCAGGAACACTGGGTTGCGCCGAAAGTTTCGCGAGTCTCGGCGCCGGCAATCGTGCTCTGCGCCATAACGGAGGATCGAAAATGCAGACGATTCGGACGGCGGCGATTGCCTGCTCCACCGCCCTGCTGGCGGCGGGGGCAATTGTCACGACCTCGGCGGCAAGCCAGGCCTGCGGCGCTCAAACAGCAAGCGCGGCATCGGTGGTTCAGACAGCGTCGGTAGATGACCTCAGCGCCAGAACCAAAGTCAAAAAGCACCGCAGGACGACGGGACGCGGCACGACCGGAAGCGAAAGTAGCGGTGGAGGCGGCAGCAGCGGCGGTACGAGCGGAAGCGGAGCCGCCGGCGGCGGTGGCATGGGTGGCGGCGCAGGCGCCGGAGCAAGCGGTGGTGGTGCGGGCGGAGCCGGTGGCGGCGCTGGCGGCGGTGGAGGCTCGGGCGGCGGCGGTGGTGGCCGCTGACGAGCGATCCGCATCATTCGCAATCGTCACGCACAGGCCGGCCGAATCGCCGGCCTGTTTTTTGAGGGCCCCGCCGCAATCGTTGTCAGGGGCCGAGCAGCAATTGCGCTGCTTCCGGCTGCGGCGCCGTGTCGAAATATCTGGCGCCCGCAGTCGCGACCAAAGCAAGGAGCAGCGCGAGGATCGAAAACGCGGCAGCACGCAGCAAAGTCGCCGTTACCGTCCACGGCCTTTGGCGACGAAAAGCCTTTTGGTTTGCAAGCATCGTCATGATCGTTCTCCTCGATGGTGGTTTGCTCCGGCGGTGAGCCCGGCCCCGCAGGTAGGAAACCTGGGTCATCGACGTAGCAGCCCATGTTGGAGGACGGGTGTGACGCGGTTCACACCGGCAGCGATTTATCGCGTAAGCACGCGTGGTTTGACGCTGCACGATTCCGTCGGAAAGAGCCTCCGCCAGCCGGGCGGCAGCGCTGTCTCATAACGCGACACCTCTAACTTGCGTGCAAATACATGCTAAACAGCCGGCGCACCGGATCGTCTCGCCCATGCTCAAAACGCCTTTGCAGAAAGCCCCGTCGCTCAAGGACTTCCGCCGCGTCGTCATCAAGGTCGGCTCCTCGCTTCTGGTCGACAGCGCGGCCGGCAAGCTCAAGCGCGACTGGCTCGACACGCTCGCCGCCGATATCGCGCGCCTGCACAAGGAAAAGAGAGACATCATTGCCGTCTCATCCGGCGCGATCGCGCTCGGCCGCTCCGTACTCAAGCTGCCGAAGGGAACGCTCAAGCTCGAAGAGGCGCAGGCAGCAGCCGCCGTCGGCCAGATCGCGCTCGCGCGCGCCTGGGCGGAAGCCTTGAGCGCGCACAAACTCAGCGCGGGTCAGGTGCTGGTCACGCTGCAAGACACCGAAGAGCGCCGGCGTTACCTCAACGCGCGCTCGACCATGGCCAAGCTCATGGAGTGGCGCAGCGTGCCGGTCATCAACGAGAACGATACGGTGGCGACCAGCGAGATTCGCTACGGCGACAATGATCGGCTCGCCGCGCGCGTCGCCACCATGATGAGCGCGGACCTGCTGGTGCTGCTCTCCGACGTCGACGGGCTTTACGACAAGCCGCCTTCGAAAGGCAGCAACGCCAAACGTCTCGACATCGTCTCCCGCATTACGCCCGAGATCGAAGCAATGGCGGGCGCCTCCGGCTCTGAATTGTCGCGCGGCGGCATGCTGACCAAGATCGAGGCCGGCAAGATCGCCACCACCGGCGGCACGCACATGGTGATTGCTTCCGGCCGTGTCGCGCATCCGTTGAAAGCGATTGCCGACGGCGCGGCGTGCACGTGGTTTTTGACGCCGGCCAATCCGGTCACGTCGCGCAAGAAATGGATTGCGGGCTCGCTCGAGCCGCGCGGCACCATCACCATCGACGCCGGCGCGGTGCGCGCGTTGCGAACCGGCAAGAGTTTGCTGCCGGCGGGCGTGATCCGCGTCGACGGAGCATTCGGCCGTGGCGATGCGGTGCTGGTGCGCGGTCCCGACGGTGCGGAAATCGGCCGCGGGCTTATCGCCTACGACTCCGACGACGCGGAGAAAATTCGCGGGCAGTCGTCCGCCGAGGTCAAATTGATCCTCGGCTATTCCGGCCGCACCGAAATGATCCACCGCGACGATCTGGTGCTGGGTGGGGAGTAATTCCGACGCCGTCCGGTGGAGGAAGAAAGGGACGACCTCAGCTACCCGAGATCAAGCAGCTTTGAAGGAACGCACTTTGATAGTGCGCGCCCGAGGGCGCGCCTTTGCAAGGTCGTAAGCGGTTTGCAGCCCGAGCCAGGTTTCGGCACTTGAACCGAAGGCTTTGGAAAGCCTGATGGCCATATCGACGGAGACGCCTGCTTTTCCGTTCAACAAGTCCGACAGTGCTTGCCGCGTGACGCCTAATCCTTCGGCGGCTTCCGTCACCGAGAGATCGAGAGGCTCGAGGCACTGGCGGCGAACGATTTGGCCCGGATGGGGTGGGTTAGCCATCGGCATGTTGGCCTCCTCTTAGTGATAGTCGAGATAGTCGACGTCAAATGCATCGCCTCCGTCGAAGCGAAAAGTTGCGCGCCAGTTTCCGGACACCCAAACGGCCCAATGGCTTTTCAGGTCGCCTTTGATTCACAGCGACGATCTGGTGCTCGGCGGGGAGTAGCCCCGAGCAGCAGCCGCTCCGCGCACGTCCGAAGAAGACGAGACGGCCCGTAATGCGAGTGGCCTGCCCATTTGGAAATTGATGGCCGCCACTGCGCTTGAATATCCGTGAACCCCCGGAACGATCCGGCCACATCTTCGTTACGGGACGAGACACGAAGCGAGAAAAAGTGAAGGCGACCGATGGGTCGCCCTTAAGCCCCAGCCCTCCGGAGGCTGGGGCTTTCGTTTGCATGCCCACGCAATGAAAGCTGCCCCAACGATTGAAACTGCGCCAATCCGCGACGATTTGGCGCTGCCGGCGCTCTTGCCCGGGCCGCTGTGGGCCGGTTCACTCGCCGCAAGAGCCTGACGGCATCGGCCTGCGCCCCTGGTGCAACTCAAGCCGGTTCCGCAAAAGGCCGACAAAAGCGCACACTGACGCACGAGGACTGCGTTACTCACCCCCAAGGGGCCCCGCTACGGGCCCTATTTTTTTCGGGACCGCAGGTTAAGCGCGAACTCGGCCAATGACCGAGCTTCTGCGGCAAAGCTCAGCCCGCTGCGCTTCGG
>DASUKT010000322.1:0-3006 GCA_036278575.1 Pseudolabrys sp.
CGCGGGCACTATGACCCGCCGCGAGGAGCTCGCTGATTGGTGGTCGGCTGGGCCGGCTCGTAGG
Organism: Pseudolabrys sp.; assembly: GCA_036278575.1. GTDB lineage: Bacteria > Pseudomonadota > Alphaproteobacteria > Rhizobiales > Xanthobacteraceae > Pseudolabrys. The sequence goes on from DASUKT010000322.1 coordinate 65, forward strand.
GCGCCAATGCCCGAAAGGCACGCCAACAGCTGAGCCAAAAAGCGCGGCCCGGCGCCGAGAAGACGCTGCGATGGAGCGCCGGGAGGCGCCCGCGTTCTCGGAAAGAGGGCGCGGCACGATAAAAAATGGACGCGTTTCACGGCGCTCCATCCCCTCGGCATGGCCGAGGGAAAAGGAAGAGACGACGCACCCGGCGTCGCAAAGAATACGGGCGCTGAGGCTCGCCCATTTTTCGAATGGTGCAACGCAATGCGCTGGAAAATCGCCGCATTGCATCAACTTCCTCGGGCGAATACGATGGCTTATTCAAAAGGATGAGCCGGTCTCATCCATATCATCTCGCACAACACGGAGTCCGTTGTTTATGCCGTACAAAATCTTGCTCATGGGCGCGTCCTATGGATCGCTGCTGGCTTCCAAGCTGCTGTTCGGGGGCCATTCGATCCATCTTGTCTGCCTTCCGGCCGAAGCCGATCTGATCAACGCCGAGGGCTTCAAGGTCAGATTGCCCGTGCGCGGCCGCAAGGATCCTGTGCTGCTGGAATCGCGCAAGCTGCCCGGCAAGGTGACGGCGGGTCCCGCCAGCGGCGTCAATCCGGGCGACTACGACCTCGTCGGGCTCTGCATGCAGGAGCCGCAATACCGCTCGCCGGGCGTGCGCGAATTGCTCGACGCGGTCGGCAAGTCGCGCGTGCCGTGCATGTCGATCATGAACATGCCGCCGCTGTCTTATGTGAAGCGTATTCCGGGGCTCGACTATAAAGCGCTCGAGGCGGCCTACACCGATCCGCGCGTGTGGGACAACGTCGATCCGAACAAGTGCACGCTCAACAGCCCGGACCCGCAGGCGATCCGTCCGCCGGACGGCAAGGCGAACGAGCTTGTTGTCACGCTGCCGACGAATTTCAAATGCGCGAAGTTCGTCGAGGACAAGGACACCGCGATCGTGCGCCAGCTCGAAAAGGATGTCGAAGCGGCCCGTTTCGATGCGCCGGAAGGCAAGGTCGAATTGCCGGTAAAGCTCAAGGTCTATGACTCGATCTTCGTGCCGCTCGCCAAGTGGGCGATGCTGTGCGCCGGCAATTACCGCTGCATCACCAGGGACGGCATGCGCACCGCGCAGGAAGCGGTGCACTCGAATCTCGAGGAGTCGCGCTCGGTCTATAATTTCGTCAACGATCTGTGCGTGAAGCTTGGGGCCAGTCCGAACGACTTGGTGCCGTTCGAGAAATACGCCGCCGCCGCGCAAAGCCTGACGCGGCCGGCCTCTGCCGCGCGCGCACTCAACAACGGCGCGCCGAACATCGAACGCGCCGACAAGCTGGTGCAATTGCTCGGCAAGCAGAAGGGGGTAAGCCACCCCACGCTCGACGCCGTCGTCGCGTTGGTCGATTCGCGGCTCGAGGCTAACCGCAAGAAAGCTGCGGCCTGACATCGCCGCCGACGCTTTCGAATATCTGCCAGGCCCGGAGGCTAGCCCCTCCGGGCCTTGTTTTTTGCGCGGCTTTTATATTGAGCAATTGCATTTCGGAAATTGTGTTTTCACCGCAACAACGACGCCGTTTCTGAGGATAGCGAGCGTATTCGCCTAAAAAGGCAGCAGTTGCCAATGTTTTCGTCTTGCCGCCCGGTTCCCTCGACTGTGTAGTCTCGCGCTATCGGCCGGGTTTGTTTGAACCAATAAGGGGCAAGTTCAATGACCAAGCTTTTGGGGGCGGTTGTCGCGGCGCTTGCGATTTCGGCGGTGCCTGCGTTGGCGGCTGACATGCCGGTTAAAGCCGGGAAAGCGCCGGCAGCGGCGCCTTCTCCTTGGGACATCGCATTCGGCGCCGCGATTATGAATGACTACGTTTTCCGTGGTGTGACTCAATCCGACCACAAGCCGTCGGTCGCCGCTTATTTCGAGCCGCGCTTCAACATCACGCCTAGTCTTCAGCTTTACGCGGGTCTCTCCGGCGAGAGCATCAAGTTCGCCAACGATGCAGCCGCCGAGATCGATTTCTATGGCGGCGTGCGTCCGACCTTCGGTCCGCTCGCGCTCGATTTCGGCATCTGGGAATACTACTACCCGGGCGGCACCTGCTTCGGCGGCGCCGACCCGGGATGCTTACCGGCGCTCGCTAACGGCAATGTCGCCAAGAAGAACGCGAGCTTCTTCGAAGTGTACGGCAAGGCGGCCTATACGATCGGCGACTTCGTCTTCGGTCCGAACTTCTATTACTCGCCGAATTTCCTCAACACCGGCGCCGATGGCGAATATTTGTCCGGAACATTCAAATATACTGCGCCCGCCAAATTGGCGCTCGGCGATGCCGGCTGGTACGTGTCGGGCGAATTCGGCCGCCAATGGCTCGGCACAAGCGACTCGTTCTACGGCCTTCCGGGCACCGTGTTTGCCAACGGCATTCCCTACAAGGATTACAACACCTGGAATGTCGGCATCGGCTTTACCTGGAAAAGCTTCACGCTCGATTTGCGTTACTCCGACACGAACCTGAACAAGGGCGATTGCAACGCCTTCACCAGCGATCCCGGCGCTTCGGGCACAAGCAACGTGACGCCGATCAATCCGGGCGGCGCCGGCTCGAACTGGTGCGGAGCAACCTTCATCGCCAGGCTATCGGCGGATTTGACTCTGGGCAGTCTCAAGTAAGCGAACCTCCACGCTTGCGAAGAGGGGCGGCAGCGAAAATGCTGTCGCCCTTCGACGCCGCTGGCAGTCCTATTCCGCCGGCGTGAGTACGCCTTCCTGCACCTGTGCGCGATCGCCGGAGCGCACCAGCTTCCAGCGCCGCTGATGAAAGGCGGCAAGCGTCGCGCGGTGGCCGATCGAGACGATCGTGGTGGCCTTGAGCCGCTCTTCGAGCAGCTTGTAGAGGGCCGCTTCCGACGGCTCATCGAGCGAGGCGGTTGCCTCGTCGAGAAACAGGAAGTCCGGCGCG
>DASUKT010000323.1:0-12983 GCA_036278575.1 Pseudolabrys sp.
GAAGGTCATTATTTGCCCGGGCTCACATTTCCTGGCGCTTCAGACTTGCCGGAAGCGGCTGTCACGAGCAAATATGAAATCAAGGCCGGAGTCTCAAACCGCTCGGCCACCCTTCCGCATCTTTTGGCAAATGACATAGCAGGGTACGTCGCGCACGCTGGCGCGCACGTGGAGCCCCGTTATCTGCTTAACACGTAGCTGCCGCGCGAAGGCGGTTTTCACTTGGCGCAGGCAAGCGCTCGCTGAAGTTCCAGCGACCTCGCGATCCAAATTTACCACCCGACGGAACGCAACGTTCCAAGTGCCGTTAGCTTTGCAACGACGCATAGCGTTGCAAGTTATTGGAGTGTGGGAGGAAACGGATGGACACGATGCGCCAGGAGGGAACCTACGGCGCGGCGGAAAGTCCCGAAGCGAAAAGCGATATCGCTGCGGGCGCGCAAAACGCAATGAACGAAGCGACGGGCGCGATCAAGGAGAAGGCGCGTGGCGCAGCCGAAGATGCCAAAGCTAAAGGGGCAGACCAGATTGCCGGCATGACCCGGGCGGTGCACGGCGCCGCCGATCAATTGGGAGAAGAGTTGCCGAAAGCCGCCGGCCTCATTCATGCGGCAGCGGAAAAGCTCGAGGGCGCGTCTGCGAACTTGCGCGAAAAAAGTGTCGAAGACCTGGTGGAAGGCTTCACCAATTTCACGCGGCGGCAGCCGGCCGTGGCTTTCGCCGGCGCGGTGCTCGCCGGATTCGCGCTATCGCGATTCCTGAAGAGCTCGGCGCCCGGCACGCGGCAATAGGACATGGGAGGCGCATATGGCTACGCGCGGTTACGAGCGTTCAATTCCTGAGATCATCTCCGACCTTCTGACGCAATTCCCGATGTTGTTGCGCAAGGAAAGCCAGCTGGCGCGCGTCGAGATGTCCGAAAAACTCAGCCAGATTGCCTTGGGCATCGGCTTTGTGGTGTTCGGCGCGGTGCTGCTGATCCCGGCGATCGTCATTCTTTTTCAGGCGGCGGTCGCCGCCTTGCAACGTGCCGGGGTCCAGATGCCTGCCGCCGCACTTATCGTTGGCGGCATCGCTTTTGTCGTCGGACTCATTCTGCTGCTTATCGGTATCGGCCGCATGAAAGTCCGCAACCTCCTTCCCGACAGGACAATAAGCCAAGTGCAGCAGGATGCCATGGTGGCAAAACAACAGGTGAGGCCGGGCGATGACTACCAGCGAGCAGCTTGAGCGCGAAACCGAAGAAACGCGGGCGCAGATTTCGGCATCGCTGAGTGAACTGCGCGCGCGAATGACGCCGGGCCAGGTGGTCGATCAACTGGTCGATTACATGAGTGATAGCAGCGGCGGAATGTTCTTTCGCAACCTGCGTCAGCAGGTCGCCAATAATCCTTTGCCCGTTACGCTTATGGGCACGGGTTTGGCGTGGCTGGCGATGTCGCGGCGCCGCCAACCCACCGGTGGCCGTGCGCGGCCCGACGCGTCGGCATTCCGTGTCAGAGATACGGATGCGGGCCGTGCGGCCGACGGTATTCGAGAGACCGCCGGGAATTGGGCGCAGAGCGCCAACTCGGCCGCATCGGACGCAGGTGCGCGGACAAGCCGGGCCGTTTCGGATATGCAGGAATCAGCGCAAGCGGCAGGCAATTCGATCGCGGACACCGCCGCCTCCGCTTATGATGAGACAGCGGGACGTGCCGGTGATGCAGCCTCGCGGCTTCAGAGCGCCACCCGGTCGGCCGCCGGCGCCATCGGCGAGGGGGCTTCGGCGGCATCCGGTTTTGCCGCGGGCCAGGCCCGCCGAGCGGGCGAGCAATTGCGCGGATCAGCGTCGACGGTCCGTGACAGCATCGCCGGCAGTGGCCGAAGCGTGCTGGATTTCCTTTACGAGCAGCCACTGGTGCTTGCCGGAATCGGCCTGGCTATCGGCGCTGCGATCGGCGCGGCCTTGCCGGTAACCGAGGTGGAAAACGAGATGTTGGGCGAGCGCAGCGATGCGCTGAAGGAAAAGGCAACGGAAGCCGCCGAGGAGCAACTGGAAAAAGGCAAAACCGCTGCCGACCATGCCTGGCAGGCGGCCCGCGAGGAACTCAAAACGCAAGAAACGGAAGAAATCGCTTCCGGCGAGCCGCAACACGCCGCTGGCGAGGCTCCGCTGGTGCCGCAAGCAGAAGGCAGTGTGAAAGAAGAAGCTGAGTAACGGCTCAGCCACGGCTCCGCCCAGCGCGCCCCCGGTTGAGGCGCATGCCGCCTTGCCGGGTTTTGCCGGCGATCCTCGGCGGAACTGCTGAACGCAATTCGAACGAACCAATCCTTTACCACCGGGCCGCTACGCCATTCCCGCCGACGCACAATCGCGCTATTCTGACCGTCCGCATCAGGGGATTCCGGCTGCATGGGTGGACTTTGGGGGAACTCCGGGCTTGGCCGGGCTCTGCGCATCCTTGTGCTCGTCGGGGGCTGCCTGGCGCTTGCCAACTGCGCCAAATATTCGGGCCGGATCGATCCCCGCTACGGTGTAGCCAGCAGCGAACGCGTGATCCCGCTCGGCCAACCGGTGCCGAAGGGCGGCGGCTATTATCGGGTTGGCGAGCCTTATGTCGTCGCCGGACGGACCTATGTCCCGCATGAGGACGTGAGTTACAGCGCCGTCGGCTATGCCTCGTGGTATGGCGACGATTTCCACGGTCGATATACGGCCAATCACGAAATCTTTGATGAAAACGCCATTTCGGCAGCGCATCCGACTTTGCCGCTGCCGTCCTATGTGCGCGTCACAAACATGCAAAATCACCGGTCCATTGTCGTCCGGGTCAACGACCGCGGCCCCTATGTCGGCAACCGCCTGATCGACGTGTCCGTTCGCACCGCCAAGCTGCTTGGCTTCTACGGGCACGGCCTGGCGAAGGTGAAGGTCGACTATATCGGCCGCGCGCCGCTCGCCGGCTCCGATGACAGAAAGCTGGAAGCGACCTTGCGCGAGGGGTTACCTGGGGCGGCGCCAGTCAGGGTGGCCTCGGCGAACTCGTACGTGCCGGCCGAATATTTCAGCGGCCGGTCGATATCCAACGTTCCGCCGCCGCCGCCGGAGCGGCCGTTCCGGCTGGGCGAGGGTACACCTGACATTCCAGTTGCCGGGTCGCCGCATCGTCCCGCGGTCCAACGGCAGCCTCTCACGGCGGTGGCCGAGGCAGATCCTGCGGAGGAACGCGGCTTTTCCCGCGCGGTGGCACCCACGCCGCGTCTGACCTCGCCGGTGTCGGCCTATTCTTCCGGACAAGCCGATGGCACCGCGAGCTTTATGAGCGGCCGCGGGCTTTACTAACTTGCGCTGCCGCATGGCTTTCCTCCGCTAAACCCAATCGTCAATTTTCGCGCGGAGGGTTGCAGGGTGTGCTAGCAAGCAGCTAGCCGAACGACCCGTTTACGAAGCCGCAAACCGGCCCCATATCGGTTGGCCGGGGTCTGAATGCCGCAATGATTGCTCGAGTTTTGTCAACGACACGCATTGTTGCCGCCGCCGGTCTGCTGGCGGCTCTGACAACGATATCGCTCGCCGCGACCACGCCGGCAAAGAGGGACGAGCCGGCGATCAATGCACCCCATGCAATTCTGATCGATGCCCAAAACGGCAGCGTGCTGTTCGAGCGCGATGCGGATGCGCTGATTTTTCCGGCGAGCCTCGCAAAGCTGATGACGGTCGAATACGTGCTGCACGAGATCAAGGAAGGGCGCGTTAAACTGACCGATGAATTCGTCGTCAGCGAAAACGCCTGGCGCAAGGGTGGGGCGCCGTCGCACTCGTCGACGATGTTTGCAGCGTTGCACAGCAAAGTCAGCGTCGACGACCTGCTGCACGGGATCGTCATTCAGTCGGCGAACGATGCGTGCATCGTGCTTGCGGAAGGTCTCGCCGGCAATGAGGACGAATTTGCCGCGAAACTGACCAAGCGTGCGCGGCAGATCGGCTTGACGAAATCGGTCTTCACCAATTCAAACGGCTTGCCCGATCCCGACATGAAGGTGACGAGCCGCGAGCTCGCCATGCTCGCGCGCTATATCATCCTGAACTATCCGGACTTCTACCCGGTCTTCGCGCAGCGCGACTTCACCTGGAACAAGATCAAACAGCCCAACCGCAATCCGCTGCTTGGCATGAGCATCGGCGCCGACGGCTTGAAGACCGGTTACACGAAAGAAGCAGGCTACGGCCTGGTCGGCTCGGCCGTGCAAAGCGGCTTGCGGCTCATTGCGGTGGTGAACGGGCTGAAAACGCCGAAGGAACGGGCGGACGAGGGTAAAAAACTGCTGGAATGGGGATTCCATAACTTTGAAATGCGTCCCCTGTTCGCCGAAGGTCAGACCATTGGCGAAGCAAAAGTATTCGGCGGCACCAAAGGCTATGTGCCGCTGGTTTCCTCCGGCGTCGTGCGCGTCATGGTCCCGAAGGCCGGCGGCGAACGGCTGACGGCGCGCATCGTCTATACCGGGCCGCTGCCGGCGCCTGTCGAGAAGGACACGGCAGTCGCCACGCTACGGGTCTGGCGCAACGACAACATGGTGCTGCAGGTGCCTCTCAAAACAGCCGAGGCAATTCCGAGGGGCACCGTTACGCAGCGCGCGTTCGACGCCATGTCCGAGCTTGTGATTAATCTTTTCCGGGCCGGAGTCGAACGTCTATGACAGGCTTCAATGCTCCGGCAAGCAAACCGACGCCGAGACGCGATTAGATGCGCGGGCGCTTTATTACCTTTGAAGGCGGTGAAGGCAGCGGCAAGTCGACCCACGCAAAATTGCTCGCGGACCGGCTCGTTACTCAAGGCATTGAGGTCGTTCTCACGCGGGAGCCCGGCGGTTCGCCCGGCGCCGAGATCATTCGTCATATCTTGCTGTCGGGAGTGGCGAAGCCCCTTGGCGCTGAAACCGAGGCGATCCTGTTTGCTGCAGCGCGCGACGACCACGTGCGGACGACCATTGCGCCGGCGCTTGCCGCCGGCAAATGGGTGATTTGCGACCGCTTCATCGATTCAACGCGCGTTTATCAGGGCATTGTCGGACGCGTGGATCACCGCCTGATTCGCGGGCTTGAGCGCGTGACCGTTGGCGACGTCGTGCCCGATCTGACCATTATTCTCGACATTCCGGCCGACCTCGGTCTGGCGCGCGCCGCGCGACGCCGTACTTCCACCAAAGCCGATCGTTTCGAAGCCGAAGATATGGCTTTTCACGAATTGCTCCGGCAAGCATATCTCACGCTGGAAAAGCTTGAGCCGCAGCGCTGCGTCGTTGTCGACGGGCGCAATGCCCGTGACGTGGTCGCGGGCGACATCTGGAAAATTGTTGCCGAACGCCTGCGTCCCTATCAAAGCCGCTCCCGCGAAACGGTCGCGCCGTGAACAGTGCCGAAGACGACGACCTGCAGGTCAGGCACCCGCGCGAGACACAGGCCTTGTTCGGTCACGCGGAGGCGGAACGCACGCTGCTGCAAAGCTACCAAAGCGGTCGCACCCCGCATGCTTGGCTGATCGGGGGTGCGGCCGGCATCGGCAAGGCGACGCTTGCTTATCGAATAGCGCGTTTTGTGCTCGCTCACCCCGACCCGGCGCGTCCCGAGGTGCAGCAAGCGGCGACGCTTGCAGTGACCGCGGATAATCCGGTGGCCAGGCGAATCGCCGTGGGTGCACAAGGCGATTTGCTGGTCCTGCGGCGCTCGATCAATCCGGACAACGGCAAGCTTTACACAGTGATCCGTGTTGAGGACGTGCGCCGCACGGTTTCGTTTTTCGGTTCGACCGCGGGCGAAGGGGGATGGCGCGTCTGCATCGTCGATACCGCCGACGAATTGCAATATCCGCAAGCGTCGAACGCGCTGCTAAAAGTGCTGGAAGAGCCGCCGCCCCGCGCGCTGTTTCTGCTTGTCAGTCATTCGCCGGGCCGGCTGTTGCCTACGATCCGTTCGCGGTGTCGGCGGCTGACGTTACGATCGCTCGAGGTTGAGGATGTTGCACGCGCCGCGGCGCAAGCGACCGGACGCGACGAGGGTGATGCGGAGATCAGGGAAGCAAGCACCGCGGCTGAGGGGAGCGTGGCACGCGCCCTCAATTTTCTTGACGGTTCCGGTCTCGAACTGAGGCAGAAGATCGTCGACGCGCTTGCGCAATTGCCGCGTCCCGATCCGCGCGCCCTGCATGCGCTTGGCGATGCCCTGAGTGGCAACGAGCCGCGCCTGTTGGCTTCGTTCATGGATGTCGTCAACGGCTGGCTCTCGGCGCGGCTGGCGGACGGTCCACAGGATGCGCAGCGCATGGCGCGTCTGGCGCAGGCTTGGGAGAAGATCAACCAGGCCGCCCGCGATGTGGACACCTATAATCTCGAACGCAAGCCGCTGGTGTTCGCGGTGTTCGATACGATCGCCGACGCTGTTCCTGCCTGAGAAATCAGGCCGACGCGGCAAGCGGGCTCTGCGATGTTCGCTTGGCCGACCGCGTGCGGTGGAAGTTGAGGATTTGCTGCGCGATCGGCTCTTTCAAACGTTCGAAGGCTGCCATGCAGCGGTCGATATCGGCAGCCGATCGCTGATAGCGCTGTGCTGCGAGCGTGATGATGGCCTTGGTCGTGTCCCATGAAAGACCGACCGCTTTCGCCATGACGAGCAACGGCTCTACCTGGGTATCGTGCACCGTCTGCTCGATTGCTTCCGGCGGCATCCGCGTCATCAGCGAAAGCGCAGCCACGATCTCCTCAAATCGGCCGTGCCGCGCAAAATCAGTGACCTTGGTCGTGCCGAGTTGCCCGGCGGTGTTTAACGAATCCACCAGCACCTGGGCGGCTGCAAAAGCCTGCGTCTGCGTCACCGCCTTGGCTTCTATGCGCCCCGCGATGCTGCCAACGACATGGTCGATCGCGTCGTCGCCGTAGTGTCTTTCCATTTCGAGCGTGGCGCGCACCCTATCGGACGCGATTTCGAGCAACTGTGTGAACAGATGCCGGGGCAGGTCAGGCCGGGTACCGACGCATTGTGAAAGCTGATCGTCACCGCGCGCGCGGTCGATCAGAAGACCAAACCCGTTCTGCGAAAATCGGGCGCCGGCATTGCCGGCAGCGCTGAGCAATACCTGCTGATCGCCGCGCGCCACCAGAATGTCCGTAACGGCTTCCGGCAGTATCTTGCGCCGGGAGATCGCGAGCATGTGCTCCTGGCTTTTGGTCCGCGCGCATTCAACCAGGGTTCCCGTATCGAGTTGCTCCGACTGAATGAGAACCGGCGAGGCGATGTCGATGGCGTCATCGCACGCCAGCATGCGCATGACTCTTGGCGGCGCCTTGACGACGGGGCTCAACCTGATTGCCAGCAATGCACGCGCGGACTCCTCGATGGTCGCTACCAAACGCAGGAGCACATCATCGATCACGGCAATTTCGTCGGCCGAGTATTGGTCGATGCTGACCAGAAAGAGGTCGGTCAAATGCCGCACCATGGCGGCGCGCCGCGACCGTGAACTGCGCGCGATCGAGGTATCCAACTCGTGGATGAGAGCGAGGGGAGCGCCCATGAGCCGTGGGAAACCGTTCTGGTTGGCCAGGACCTGGCAAAGTGGTGGTTAACGTGGTTTGAGATTGTACGCGAAGGTGTTTTAGCAATTGGTAAAGCATTGCCTCCAGGCCAGCCGAGGCCTTTGAAATGGCGCTAAATCGCGCTTTCGAGGATTTCCGCCGTACGGTCGGGCAGATCGAGCATGACATCGTGCCCGCATGCGAGTGCATGGGCGGACCATGCGGAATCGCCTTTCACCCTGTCATAAAACGGTTTGAAAGGACTCTCGCGCGGCAGGACCGTGGCGTGGACGTAGATGTGCCTGCGGATTTTCTTGTGCGCGCCCGTCAATTTCAGCCGCTCGGTGAAAGCCCCGATCGGGAAGGGGGTCGCCAGCGCGTCAACGCGGGCCGCATCGTCTTTGTTGACGTTGAAATAGGCTGCCGGCGGCGGTGGCACCGCCAAACCCCCGATGTCGCCGGCCTGGGCGATGAACCGTTGCGTGTTGGCCGGAATGTTGATGTCGAAGAGCGATTGTCCGTCTTCGGGCAGAAAGGCGTCGAGATAGACGAGGGCCGCAATGCGTTCCGGAATCCGATCGCCGACGCCGGTGATGACCATACCGCCGTAGGAATGGCCGGCAAGAACGACATCATGCAGATCCTCGTAATGGAAGACATTGAGGATGTCGGCAATGTGCGTGCTGAGATTGACCGATCCGGTCAGCAGATGCGTACGTTCGCCTTGGCCGGTGAGGGTGGGCGTGAAGACGCGAGGGCCCTTGGCGCGCAAGCGCGCGGCCACCTTGTGGTAGCACCAGCCGCCCGACCAGGCGCCATGGACGAGAACGAAGGTGGCGGACGCCGGCACGGTTTAAGCTTTCAGATAGCGTGCGAAGAAGGCGAGCACGTCGGCTACCGCTTTCCGCTGCACCGCGTCGGGTGTGAACGTGCCATCCGCATTACGGACAGGATAAACGAAGCCGTGAATGTCGTGCTCGTACGTTTCCCACTGCGATGGCTTGCTGGCCTCATGCAGGAGATCGTATGTCACACGGAATATTCCTTGCAGTTCATCTGAATTGCGGCCCTGCACGAAAATCGGCGTGTCGATGGTGCGCACGCGCTCGCGGGCAATTTCTTCCGTGATGCGGGCGCGCACTTTGGCCGGCTCGCGCATCAGCATCTTCTCGACGTTGAGCAAGCCGGTTTTTGGGTCGACATGCGCCGTCTCGTCCGGCTTGAGCCGCAGGAATTCGTGCGAGGCCGGCTCGCTTGCAACCATCGCGCGGAAGCCGTGGTATTCGGATGAAATTTTCAGAGCCATCTCGCCGCCGTGACTCACGCCGATGTAGCCGAGACGCGAGGAATCGATGAAAGGCAACGTCTTCACGTATTCGGCAACCGCAATCGCGTCCTCGTATTCCAGCGGGCCGCGGTTGAACAATTGACGGTGCTGCCGGCCGGATTGAATGAGCTTGCCCACCCGGTCGTAGGCGTAGTCGACTTCGGCGCGATAGCGCATCCAGGCCGTTGCATAACCGGCGGCAAGAAACCGATCCGGCGTCCAGCTTTTGCTCTGCACGTGGTCGCGCAGCATAGCCATGCCGCCGCCGCCGTTTCCGGTTGCGCACAAGATGATCGGGAAGGGCCCCGGGCCTTCCGGCTTGCGCAAGCCGATCGGGATATAGGCGCCGTCGACCATTTCGACGTACATCAGATGGGCAGGGAAGGGCGAACCGGCGACCGGCTCGGTTATCACAACATGCTCGGGATCGACGCGCGACGCAGGCCAGTTTCCGGCAGACATGATCGGGCTCTTTTGTCGGGAAATAGAGGCGGGATCGGACAATTCGCGCCAGCACGCTAACACTCCCGATACGCATCCAGAAAGGCTTAGCTTGCCCGATTTGCGCGGGGTTGTTACCTAACCTGCTGAATCGGCATGGCCGGGTAAAAGGCGCGAAACGCGGTTTTCGCGCTTGTGATGTCCGGCCATTCATGTGTTCTCGGATGTAAAGCGCTGCCATGGCCAAGAAGACACGACAGAAAATCGCGAAGAAAAAAAAGCCTGCGGCGAAAGCGAAGCGGAAGGTTCGCTCTTTCATAAAGGCGCTAAAACGAAAACGCCAACCTGCTTCGCGAAAACACGCAACACGCAAGCCGGCCGCGAGGACCAGGAAATCCCGTAAGCAATTGCCAAAGTCTTCGGTGCCGGCTGTTCCGAAACGGAAGAGTGCAGCGGTCAGCCAAAAGGCGCCGTACTTCATCACCACCGCGATCTCCTATCCGAATGGCCCGCCTCATATCGGCCACGCCTACGAGGTGATCGCGACCGATGCCATCGCGCGCTTCATGCGGCTCGACGGCTACGACGTCTATTTCCTCACCGGCACCGATGAGCACGGGCAGAAAATCCAGCAGACAGCCGCGAAGGAGGGCCTGACGCCGCGTGACCTGCTCGACCGCAACGTGCCGCGGTTCAAGGCCATGGTCGAACGCCTCAACTGCTCGAATGACGACTTCATCCGCACGACGGAACAGCGTCACCACAAGTCGTCGATCGGCATCTGGGAGCGGATGCAGAAGAACGGCGACATCTATCTCGATAAATACGCAGGCTGGTATTCGGTACGCGATGAGGCCTATTACGCCGAGGACGAGACCCATCTCAACGAGCAAAAGGTGCGCGTCGCCTCGAAAACCGGAACGCCGGTCGAGTGGGTGGAGGAGGAGAGCTATTTTTTCCGCCTCTCCGCCTATCAGCAGAAGCTGCTCGATCTTTACGAAAGCGTTCCCGATTTTGTGCTGCCGCGCGAGCGGCTGAACGAGGTCGCGAGCTTCGTTCGCGGAGGGCTGCAGGACCTCTCGATCTCGCGCACGACCTTCGACTGGGGCATTCGCGTTCCCGGCACCGACAAGCACATCATGTATGTGTGGGTGGATGCGCTGACGAACTACATCACCGCGGTCGGATTTCCCGATGTTGATAGCGCGATGTTCAGGCGCTATTGGCCGGCGGCGCTGCACGTGATCGGCAAGGATATCGTGCGCTTTCACGCGGTCTATTGGCCGGCGTTTCTGATGTCGGCGGGCATCGCCGTGCCCAAGCGCATTTTCTCGCACGGATTTCTGTTTAACCGCGGCGAGAAGATGTCCAAGTCGGTCGGCAATGTCGTCGACCCATTCACGATGACCGACGCCTATGGCGTCGATCAATTCCGGTATTTCTTTTTGCGCGAGGTGCCGTTCGGGCAGGACGGCAATTACAGCCATGAGGCGATCGTCAACCGTATCAATGCCGACCTCGCCAACGATCTGGGCAATCTGGCGCAGCGCTCGCTATCGATGATCGGCAAGCAGTTAGGCGGTGTCCTGCCACAACCTTCGTCATTTAGCGAAGCCGATAAGACGATTTTGGCGGCGGCGGATGGCATGATCGCGACGGCGCGCGAGCACATGAAGACGCAGCAGCTCCATCAGGTGCTTAATGCCGTGTGGGCGGTGGTCGCCGACGCCAATCGCTATTTTGCGAGCGAAGCGCCGTGGGCGCTGGCGAAAACCGATCCGGCAAAGCAGAAGACCGTGCTGTATGTGACGGCGGAAGTGATCCGGCAGGTCGCAATTTTGTGCCAGCCGTTCATCCCGGCATCAGCGGCGAAGCTGCTCGATATTCTGGCAATCCCGCACAACGAACGCGATTTCTCGCGTCTTGGCGGGGCCCATCGCATTGCACCGGGGAGCAAACTCCCGTCGCCGCAGCCTGTGTTCCCGCGCTATATCCAGCCGGAGGCGGCGGCATGATCGTCGACAGCCACTGTCATCTCGATTTTCCCGATTTTGCCGACGAGCTGGACGCGGTGATCGCGCGTGCGCGTGCGGCGGATGTCGGCCGTATCGTCACGATTTCCACGCGCGTGCGCCAGCATGACCAATTGCTCGCCATTACAGATCGGTATCCGGAAGTTTATTGCTCGGTCGGCACGCATCCGCACCATGCCGATGAGGAAATCGACATCGATTCTGACGCATTGCTCAAGCGTGCGCGCCACCCGAAGGTCGTGGCGATCGGCGAGGCCGGGCTCGATTATCACTATGACAACAGCCCGCGCGATGCGCAGGAAAAAAGCTTCCGCGCACATATTGCTGCGGCGCGCGCGAGCGGATTGCCGCTCGTCATCCATTCGCGCGAGTGCGACGCCGACATGGCGCGAATTCTCGAGGAAGAAAGCGGGAAGGGCGCCTTTCCGGCCGTGCTGCACTGCTTTACCGGCGGCCGCGATCTCGCGACGCGGGCCATTGCTCTCGGCCTCTATATCTCCTTCACGGGCATCCTCACGTTCAAAAATTCCGGGGCGTTGCGCGAGATTGCAGCGACGCTTCCCGCCGACCGCATCATGGTGGAGACGGATGCCCCGTATCTTGCGCCCGGGCCGCACCGCGGCAAGCGCAACGAACCGTCGTTTGTCGTCGAAACCGCCAAGGTTTTGGCGGAGACGCGCGGTATTTCGTTCGCGGAAATTACGCGGCAGACCACCGAGAATTTCTTCCGTCTGTTCAATAAGGTTCCCAAGACTCTTTCCAACGCCGCATGAGCCTGACATTCACGATTCTTGGCTGCGGCTCGTCTATGGGCGTGCCCCGCGTGGCGCTGGGCTGGGGCGCTTGCGATCCCAATAATCCGAAAAATCGCCGCCGGCGGTGCTCGCTATTGGTTGAACGAACCGGCCCTGACGGGTGCACGCGCGTGCTGGTGGACTGCTCGCCGGATCTGCGCGCCCAACTCCTTGACGTACAAGTTGATTGGATCGACGGCGTGCTGCTCACGCACGAGCATGCCGATCATACCCACGGCATTGACGATCTGCGGCCGATGTTCGTGCGCGCCCGCAAACGGCTCGACGTCTACATGGATGAATTAACGTTTGCCGCCGTCACGACCAAGTTCGGCTACTGCTTCGCAAGCCCTCCAGGCAGTGATTACCCGCCGATTGCCACCGCACAGCCGCTTGCCGCCGGAAAAGCTCTGACAATCCAGGGGCCGGGCGGTCCCATCCAGGCTCTGCCGGTGCTCCAGCAGCACGGCGATATTCCGTCGCTCGGCTTTCGCTTCGGCAGCGGCTCAGGCGGCCTGGCATACTCGTGTGACATCAAGGCGCTGCCGGAGGAAAGCCTGCCGGCCATGAGAGGCCTCGATGTCTGGATCGTGGATGCGCTGCGCTACGCGCCGCATCCGAGCCACATGGCGCTTGCCGAAACGCTCGACTGGATCGCGCGCATAAAGCCCAAGCGCGCCGTCCTGACCAACTTGCACGCCGATCTCGACTACGAGGAATTACGTCAAAAGCTGCCGCCGAACATCGAGCCGGGCTATGACGGCATGCGCATCGAAATTCGTTAAAATGCGAACGACCGGTATCGAAAACATCCGTGTTTCAGGCCTGAATGAA
>DASUKT010000324.1:0-3971 GCA_036278575.1 Pseudolabrys sp.
TCTTCGATGAAACGCGCGCGCAGCCGGTCGAGGTGATCGATACGCTCCATTTCGACGACGCCAATCGCGCCTTTGACGCGAACGTCTTTGACCCCGGCCATCTCGCGACAGAGCGCGAGGCCCTCAACTAATGCCGCCGAAATCGCCTGAACCTGCCGCAGGCGCGGCTCGCGTTCGAACAGATCAAGCGACGCATTGGCTGCGGCGCATGCGAGCGCATTCGCCATATAGGTCGGGCCGTGCATCAGCGCCTTCCCCGGATCGTCGGACCAGAACGCCTCGAAAACCTTGCGCGTCGCAATCGTCGCAGCGAGCGGCAGCGTGCCGCCGGTGAGCGCCTTTGATAGTGTGATGATGTCCGGCGTCAGGCCGGCCGCTTCACAGGCGAACATCGTGCCGGTGCGGCCAAATCCAGTGAATATCTCATCGAAGATCAGCAGCAGGTCGTATTTGTCGGCCAGCGCACGCAACCGTCGGAGAACGGCTGCTTCGTGAAACTTCATGCCGCCAGCGCCCTGCACCAGCGGCTCGACGATGATGCCGGCAATCTCACCGGCGTGACGTTCCAGCAAAGCATTCAGTACCGCGGCGCGCTCGTCATTGTCCGGTAGATCGGCAATGAAATGTTGCGGCAATAGCCCGGCGAACAACGCGTGCATGCCCTCATTTGGGTCGCACACCGCCATCGCTCCCGTCGTGTCGCCGTGATACGCATTCCTGAACGCAACGAATTTCGTCCGCCCCCGTGCGCCGCGATTGATCCAGTATTGCACCGCCATCTTCATGGCGATCTCGACCGCGACAGAACCCGAGTCGGAAAAGAAGACGCGCTCAAGACCGCCCGGCAAGTATGCGATTAGCCGCTTTGCGAGGACGAGCGCCTGCTCGTGCACCAGCCCGCCGAACATGACGTGCGGCATCTGCGCAAGCTGCCGCTCCATCGCTTGCCGAATGTATGGATGGTTGTACCCATGGCAGGCCGTCCACCAGCTTGCGATGCCGTCGATCAGCTCGCGCCCGTCCGCGAGCACGATGCGTGAGCCTTCCGTTCGCACAACGGGAAGCGGCTGCGCCGCGATTTTCATCTGCGTATAAGGCAGCCAGACGTGCGGCAGGCCGGCCGTAAACCAAGCCGGCGCATCGGTCTTTTTGCCGGTCTCGCCCGACATATTGGCCTTCCCTTCTCCGCTCGCGGGAGGCATTTTGCTTACTACGAAGGCCAAGGTCAGTCATGCAATCGCTCGACGATTTTGCGGCGGAAAAGCTCGAAGACCTCACGCGCCGCCATCTGCGCCGAACGCTGGCCGAGAGCCACCGCGAGGACGGCATCTGGGTTGAGCGCGGCGGCCGCAAGCTGCTGTCGTTTTCCTGTAACGACTACCTCAATTTGTCACATCATCCCGAGGTCAAGGCGGCGGCCGCGGCCGCTGTGCAGCTTTACGGCGCAGGCGCGGGCGCCTCGCGCCTTGTTACCGGCAATCACCCGCTGTACGCCTCACTCGAAGCCAGACTCGCGCGCATCAAGGATACCGAAGCGGCCGTCGTTTTCGGCTCCGGCTATCTCGCAAATGCCGGAATCATTCCCGCGCTGATCGGCCGCGAGGGCCTTGTGCTTCTCGATGAGCTTGCCCACGCCTGCATGTTTGCCGGCGCAGAGCTATCGCGCGGCAAGGTAATGACCTTTCGCCACAACGACGTCGCGCACGCCGATGAATTGCTTGCGCGTCATCGTACGCAACACGACCATGCTCTGATCGTGACCGAGGGCATTTTTTCGATGGATGGCGATCTCGCACCGCTTGGCGAATTGAACGAGCTCGCGCACAAGCGCGATGCCTGGTTTATGTCGGACGACGCCCACGGGCTGGGTGTGATCGGCGGCGGCCGGGGATCAAGTTTTGCAAACGGCAAACACGTCGCGTTGCCGCTGCAGATGGGAACGTTGTCGAAAGCTGTCGGTGCGTATGGCGGTTATCTATGCGCCTCGGCCAATGTCATCGAATTGATGCGCAACCGTGCGCGCACGCTTATCTATTCAACCGGCCTGCCGCCCGCGATCGTGGCCGCGGCCATTGCCGCGCTCGCCATCATTGAACGCGAGCCGGACTATGCGGCGCTCCCGGTCGAGAAGGCGAAGAACTTCACGCGGCTGACCAATCTTCCGGACGCGCAAAGCCCGATCGTGCCGATCGTTATCGGCGATGAGGAATCGGCGATGAACGCAGCCGAGCTTCTTGCCGATGAAGGTTTTCTCGCCGTGGCAATCAGGCCTCCCACTGTGCCGGAAGGCACCGCACGGCTGCGCCTGACGTTCACCGCACAACACCCCGACACCGAGATCGGGCGGCTCGCGCGTGTCGTGCGCAAGCGCGTATTGGCGCACTGAGCAATGCCTGCGATTTTCGTCACCTCGACCGGCACGGATATCGGCAAGACGTTTGTCACAGCTGGATTGATCCGCCACCTGCGCCGAGACGGCCATACGGTTGAGGCGCTGAAGCCCGTCGTCAGCGGCTACGATTCCTCCGTTGTCGAAACCAGCGATCCTGCCGTGCTGCTCTCTGCGCTCGGGCGGCCGGTGAACGCGGATGAGGTTACGCGCATATCGCCATGGCGCTTCCGCGCACCGCTCTCACCGGATCAGGCGGCGCAGCGGGAAAATCGCACAATCGATTTTCGAGAACTGGGCGATTTCAGCCGGCAAGCCATCGACGCGGCGAAAGGAACCCTCTTGATCGAAGGCGTCGGCGGCATCATGGTCCCACTCGACGATCGCCACACAGTTCTCGACTGGATGACCGTCTTGCGCATCCCGCTGCTGCTGGTCGTCGGCGGTTATCTCGGAACAATCAGCCATACGCTGACCGCCTTGCATGTGATCGCGCAGCGCAAGCTCGATGTCGCCGCCGTCGTGGTGAGTGAGAGCGAACGTAATCCGGTTGCGCTCGATGAAACGGTCGCGAGCATCTCCCGGTTTTCGGACGGCATCGCGGTCGTTGGCCTGCCGCGCCTGCCCGCCGGCATTATCGGGCATCCGGCTTTTGCGCAGATCGCTGCGCTCGTCGCTAGATCTTAAATCGTTCGACGAAACGGATGAGTGCCGCAATCGCGATGACCATGTCCCCAGGGCTCGTATATTCCGCCGGGTTGTGGCTGATGCCGTCGCGGCAGCGGACGAACATCATCGCCGCGGGGCAAAGCTTCGCCATCATCTGACCGTCGTGGCCGGCGCCCGACGGCATCCGAACAGGCTTA
The DNA here is from genome assembly GCA_036278575.1 of Pseudolabrys sp. Classification (GTDB taxonomy): domain Bacteria; phylum Pseudomonadota; class Alphaproteobacteria; order Rhizobiales; family Xanthobacteraceae; genus Pseudolabrys. Next base: position 3,256 of record DASUKT010000324.1, read on the forward strand.
TGGCCCAGGTCGATAATCGATGCGGCAAGCATGTCCTGCAAACCGGCGTCGCATGGGGTTGCCTCTACATCGTGGAAATGCTCGAACGTCACGTCGAGCTTGCGCGCAGCCGCAATCCTGCGCGCTTCACTCTTGACTTCCGCGACCGCAGCCTTCCGCGTCGCATCGTCCATGCAGCGCAGATCGACCGTGAACATCACGCGACCCGGAATGATGTTCCCGGCGCCCGGTTTGGCATCGATAATGCCGACCGTTGCCACCATGCCGTCATGCGCGCGGCCGATGCGCTCGGCGGCGAGCATCATCTCGGCGCTGCCAGCGAGGGCGTCCCGCCGCTGGTTCATCGGCACGGTGCCGGCGTGCCCGGCCATGCCGCTGACGAACACGCGCCAGCGGCTCTGCCCGACAATGCCGGTGACGACCCCGAGCGGCTCGTTGGCCGCTTCTAGCCGCGGCCCCTGCTCGATGTGCAGTTCTACGTAGGCTGCGGCCTCGCCGCGCGAGTATGCCGCTTTCGGAATGTCGGCGGGGTTCTTGCCATATTTTCTCAGGGCGTCCGCGTAAGTCACGCCATTGCGGTCCGCCAATCCCAGCGTCTCTTCCTCGAACATACCGGCAACCGCCGCCGAGGTGGATAACGTGGAAGGAAAACGCGAGCCCTCCTCGTCGCCGAACGCGAGCACATCGATCGGCACCGGCGGCTTACCCTTGAAATG
>DASUKT010000325.1:0-4200 GCA_036278575.1 Pseudolabrys sp.
CCGTGCAAATAAAACCCGGCCGGCTCCGCCCGCCGCAGGCGAACTTGCCAGCAGCAGGGGAGATCGTTGGGGGATAGTTCAACGGTAGAACATCGGACTCTGACTCCGAGAATCTTGGTTCGAATCCAGGTCCCCCAGCCAACTTCGGCTCCTCTTCCAAAATTTGAAGCGCCGCGCACAGCCTTCGGATTTACTTGGCTATTCGGCCTGCGACCTTCTGCAACTTGTGCTTACTGCTGCCAAATTAGGCAACCATTAAGGTTAATGATCCATGTTCGGAGGAGGTGGAAGGATTTGGGGCGTCCGGCATGCGTTGGGCTTCGGTTCTCTTGGTTGGGATTGCGTGCATCGAAAGCGCCAACGCCGTTGAGTTCGAAGCGCCTGATCTGCGCGGAAGCGTTGGCCCCAGCTATCCCATTGTTCAGGTCATGCCGCCTTTGGCGCAGGCCGATGCGGCCCTAAGCGCAATGCTGTCGCCGGCGCGCGAGCAACCCATTGCGGAGGTTCACGCACAATCGCCAACCGACGTCCACGCGCAAACGGCCGCCGAGGCCCACGCATCGGTCCTGCCGCCGGTCTGGAGTTGGACCGGCCTCTACGTCGGCGCGCATTTGGGTGGTGCGCTTGCGACCACCAATTTTCCCGACCCGTTTGGTCCTTCCATTTTTGGCGACAAAGTCAGAAGTCCCGGATTCCTTGCCGGTGCACAGGTCGGATACAATTGGCAGCCGGCCGGTACGCCATGGGTGCTCGGGGTCGAGGCTGACATCAGCGCCGTCGACGCCGATGGCACAAACACCTGCTCGGCCTTCTCGGCGTTTTTCGTCTCCGCAAATTGCCGCGTTCGTCCGAACGCACTCGCAAGTCTCACCGGCCGTATCGGCTATGCCGCGGGACCGGCTGGACGGACGCTGCTTTATCTCAAGGGCGGCGCTGCTTGGCTGAATGAAGACGTCAATATGACGACGAACGGCGGATTCGTGTTGCCGGATGCAAGTGTCGGCCGCACGAAATGGGGCTGGACGGTTGGCGCTGGCGTCGAGCAGGCGTTGACGCCCGCCTGGTCCGTAAAACTCGAGTACGACTATCTGCACTTCGGAGACGGTAATTTCACGACGCCGGAAGGTGGCGTTTTCATTCCGGGCCTCGGCTTCTTTGCGACCGCCGGCGCGGCGGCGAGCTACGCGCAAAACATTCATGCGGTTAAGCTTGGCTTGAACTACAAGTTTGGCGCAGACCCATGGGTGCCGGTTACGCTTCCGGCGCCGCGCTTCCCCGTTAAAGCCCCTGTGAAAGCCGCACCGGCGGTGATTGAATGGTTTTCCGGTTGGCAATTCGAGATGGCGGGCCGTTACGTCTTTGGCCTCGGCCGATTCCAAAAGGACCTTGCGCCGCCATCGCTCGTCTCGCGGCTCACCTATGACGACATGAAGACCAACGCTGGCGAATTTGTCGCGCGCATCGATTCGCCCGATGATTTTGTACTGAAAGGTCTGGTCGGCGTCGGGACCGGCAAGAACGGCCACATGAATGACGAGGATTGGGGTCTGGGCGGAGCGTTGCTTGCGTATTCAAATACGCTATCCGAGCCGATCGACGACAGCATCAATTATTGGACGATTGACGTCGGGTATAATGTGCTGACCGGCAGCGGTTACAGACTTACGCCGTTCGTCGGATATAACGAGCTGCGGCAAAACATGCAGGCCTTCGGTTGCACGCCGATTGCCGCCGGCAACTGCATTCCGGCCGTTCCCGCTAGCGGCTCGCCGGTCGTCACCGAGGACGACACGTGGCAATCGGTCCGCCTCGGCCTAGCCGGAGAAATCATGCTCACGCCGCGTGTGAGGCTCAGCGTCGATGCGGCCTATTTGCCGTATGTTCGATTTAGCGGCGAGGACGATCATATTGCCGGAAATTCGGGGATTGTGGCCGAAGTTTTCCCGGAATCGGGTACCGGCAGCGGCGTGCAGCTCGAAGGCCTTCTCTCTTACGATGTCACGCACCAGTTCAGCGTTGGCATTGGTGCACGCTACTGGGCCATGTGGACGACAAAGGGGCATTACGGCTGCTCGTTTGGATTGGTGGGAACGAGCTGCGCCTCCGCAACGCCGGGCGCGCAATTCCCCTTCAAGGCGGCGGTCGAACAGACCTCCGTATTCCTGCAAGCCGGCTACAAATTCGATGCGCTGTAGTGAGCCCCGTTTCGCGCGAGCGGCTAGCTGATCTTGATGGGCTTTGGCCGCGACAGGACTGTGGCGATCGCCATCAACGCGAACGCGCCGACAACCACAAACACAAGGCGCGGGCTGCCGTGGTCCATGATCGCGCCGAAAACCAGTGGCGACACTACGCCGCCGATATTGAAGCCCGTGGTCACGAATCCGAACACTTTTCCGAACGAGCCGGGTGGGGTGACTTCGCGCACGATCATGTCGCGCGACGGCATGATAACGCCCGAAAAAAATCCGCCGATCGCCATCACGGCAACAAGCAGGATGCTGCCGAGATCGATATTCGCGATCAGGAACGCGGTAGAGCCCGTGATGATGACACCGAGCACGGCAACGATACTGTGCCGCGTCGTCCGAGCGGCAATGTAGCCGCCGACGAGGACTCCGAGCGCGGAGAGCAGAAGAAACGCTGACAATCCCGCGTTGGCGATGGTTGCAGGTGTGCCGTAGAGTGCATTTAGCGCGGCGACCGAATAATTGTAGATGCCGCTGTTGGCGCTCGCCAGCAGCAGAAAGAACAACAGATTGAGCATGATCGGCGGCGACAGCAGCAATTGCCAGCCGGCCGATTTGTTGTCGTTCGCGCGCTGCGGCTTATGGGCTTCATGAGGGCCGCTATCGTCGCGATGGAGAGCCACAATGGCGGCGACGGCGAAGCCAAGGATGGCCGCGCCGACGAACGCGCCGCGCCAGCCCCAGTAGCTTTGCATCAACAAGAGTGTCGGCGGCGCCACGGCCGAGCCGAACATGCCTGCGAACGTATGAATGGAAAACGCGTGGCTTAGCCGGTTCGGCGCGATGCGGTGCGAGAGGAGGGCGTAGTCGGCCGGGTGATAAACGGTATTGCCCAGTCCGGCGAGGGCGAACATAGCGACCAGCACCCAGAAGGAGTGCACCAACCCCGCAACGGCGAACGCGCCCGCGCCCAGCAGAAGGCCGCCAATCAGTGGCATCCGTCCGCCAAGCCGATCGACGAGAAACCCCGCCGGCGTCTGCAGCGCTGCGGATACGACGTTAAAGGCTGTGAGCGCAAGGCCGAGCTCGGTGTAGCTCACACCGTAGTCGGCGCGCACGAAGACGAACAGTGGCGCGAGCAGCAGCGTGTAATAATGCGAGACGAAATGCGCGGCGCTGATGACGCCGATCACGCGCGCGTTGCTCACGCGGTGTAAGCTGATTGTCCCGCTCGCCTGCGTCATTGCCCGGTTCCGAAAAGCGGCGGACTATGCCGCGCGCCACCGCTGCAATCCAGCACGTTTTCGGCAAGGTTGCTCTGCGCAGGCCACGCGCGGATTCGGTACGTCCGGCTGCTGTCTCACGCCGCAGCCGCCTTCGCCTTCTGGATCGCTTGCCAGATGCGGGCAGGGGTTGCCGGCATCTCGAGGTTGCGGATGCCGTAGTCGGAGAGGGCGTCGACGACGGCATTCATCACGGTCGGCAGGCCGGCCGACGCGCCGGCCTCGCCGCATCCTTTGGCGCCGACCGCGTTCGTCTTGGTCGGAACGGGATGGTTCTCGATCGTGAACATCGGCGCATCGGTCGCGCGCGGCATGGCGTAGTCCATGAACGAGCCGGTGACGAGTTGCCCCTCGGCGTCGTAGATCGCGACCTCTTTCAGCGCCTGACCCAGACCTTGCACCACGCCGCCGTGGATCTGCCCTTCGACCAGCATCGGATTCACCACCGTTCCGAAATCGTTGACGCCGGTATATTTCACGACGGTCGTGGCGCCGGTTTGCGGATCGATTTCGACTTCCGCCACGTGACAGCCGTTCGGGAACGAGCCCGGCACGGCGTCTGTTACGTGCGTGACATCGAGCGTATTCGGCAGGCCCTCCGGCAGTTTCAACCCTTCATGCAGCCGTTCGGCCAGTTCCATGATACCGATCGAACGATCGGTACCGGCAATGACAAAGCGGCCGTCGGCATATTCGATGTCGCCGGCGGAAGCCTCCAGCACGTGCGC
>DASUKT010000326.1:0-2551 GCA_036278575.1 Pseudolabrys sp.
GTTTGATTGCGGACGTTGACGCCCAACCGTTCCAGCATCGCGGTGAGCGATTGCTTGGTGAACGGAATATTGTTGAGCGTATCGCCGGTGCCGTTGAGGCCGACGACGAGACCGTAGCCGATCAACTGGTTCTGCCGCACCCCCTCGATGTTGGCGAGGTCCTTGATGCGCGATGTCGCCCCGGCGCAAACCGGGACGCACACAGCCAGAACCGCCGCGAGCACTGCGGCCTTGAGCGTCCTCGTCATCACTGCTCCCCAATGTGAGGTCGGACCGACGCTCGTGATGCGAACGGCGTGCCAAATCACGCGAAGCGATCAAGTGCCTGACATCGTGTGTTAATCGGCGCGATCCGCGGGGATCTTCTGCTTGCCGCGGGCGGCACAATCGATCACAGGCGGTAAAATTTGCCGGGCTTAACCCGCCGTTAACCATACCGGCTCAGCTTCGACATTATTCTTTGGGCCGGACTTCGCCGGCGGGGAGCACGCCGCAAATGCGCGTTCAAGGACCGAATGCAGCAGCGCTCGCGACACCGCAAAGTGCCGCCCGGCGCGCCGGCTCCGGCACATTTGCAGTCAGCGACGGAGAAACACCGCGGGGAACGGTCGCCGGCGCGAACCTGCGCGCCATTTCCACCGTCGATGCGTTGATTGCGTTGCAGGCGGTCGAGGACCCGATGGAGCGGCGGAAACGCGCCGTGCGCCACGGCCGAAAGGCGCTCGATGAGCTGGATTCACTCAAGGTCAGCCTGCTCGACGGCAGTCTCGATCAATCCACCCTGGCGCGGCTGAAGGTGGTTGCCGATGGCCTGGACCAAAGTTCCGGCGATCCGGGGCTGGATACCGTGCTGAACGAGATAAATCTGCGCGTTGCCGTCGAACTGGCCAAGGCGGGCGCCCGCTAGTCCTCCCGCGGAACTCAAGGCAAGGTTACTCACATCGGCTAAGTCGCTGATGTCACATATTTTTCGTCTTTGGCGGCAACCTAACAGAGATATTGTCGGGTCGGCTGGCCGCGTATATAAGCCAGCCGCGCGAGGGAGGAAGACTCGCAAAAAACAAGAAGACAGGGAGTCCAGTAGGGATGCTGGCCAAGACGAAAATCTATCGGCCATCCGACAAGGAACCGTTCATGAACGAGCGTCAGCGGGAGTATTTCCGCGTGAAGCTGCTGGCGTGGCGGGAAGACATTTTGAAGGAAGCCAAGGAAACTCTTCTGCATTTGCAGGAAGAGAACCAAAATCATCCGGATCTTGCCGACCGTGCCTCATCGGAAACGGATCGCGCCATCGAATTGCGCGCGCGCGATCGTCAGCGCAAGCTGATTTCGAAAATCGACGAGGCGCTTGGCCGGATTGAGGACGGAACCTACGGCTACTGCGAAGAGACGGGGGAGCCGATTTCGCTGCGCCGGCTCGAAGCGCGCCCGATCGCGACTCTGTCAGTCGAGGCACAGGAGCGCCACGAGCGGCGTGAACGAGTCTATCGCGACGATTAGTTGCTGCTTCGCCGCGATTGAGCCTTTGGGGGCGTTCTGACGGCTCATTGGGGAATTCGCGAAAGGAGTATGCCATGCAATATTCGCGACCTTTGCTTTGCGCTGGCGCGCTGTTCTTGATGTCGGCGACTGGCGCTTCGGCGGCGACCGCTTACGCCCTGACGACGGTCAATTTGCGCTCCGGGCCGGGAACGACAAACGAAATCCTTGGGCGCATTCCCGGCGGCAGCCGCATCGATGCCATGGATTGCAAGGATGGCTGGTGCGCCGTCACCTGGAACGGCAAGAGCGGCTTCGCCATTCAGACCGCGCTCGATACGAGCGGGCGTCTGCCGGTTCGCCGCGCTCCTCGCGCATACTATGGCGATGAAGAAGTCTATGCCGGCCCGCCGGTCTATTACGCGCCGCCCCCTGCTTATTATTATGGTCCGCCTGCTTACTACTACGGACCCTATGGGGGATGGGGTTGGCACCGGCATTGGCATCGCTGGTGATCAGTTACACCCTGCGCTTCTGCTTCTGCCTGAGCGATCACGTGCTCATAAAAAAGAGGCGCGGCCTCCAGCGGGGAGCTGCCGGAGGCCGCGCGTGGACGCCGTCTACGCTCGCGCGATGCGAAACGGCGCGGGAGCCAGTAATCAGTCATCGGTAATCAGTAATCAGAAGTTCGACTTTGCCCCTCATTTTGCGCATTCCTGGATCTGTTGATTACTGATTACTGACTACTGATCCCTGACTAGAACGGCAGCAACACATCGAGCACCTGTTGGCCGTAACGCGGCTGCTGGATGTCGGTGATCTGGCCGCGCCCGCCGTACGAGATGCGCGCTTCCGCGATCTTGCTGGAGTCGATCGTGTTGTCGCTTTCAATGTCTTCCGGTCGGACGATGCCGGCAACGATCAACTCCCGAACCTCAAAGTTGACCCGGATCTCCTGCTTGCCTTCGATGACGAGATGTCCGTTCGGCAGTACTTGTGTCACCACCGCCGCCACGTTGGTCGTCAGGGCTTCCTGACGTGTGACCGTACCCTTGCCGTCGGTCGCCGACGA
>DASUKT010000327.1:0-2153 GCA_036278575.1 Pseudolabrys sp.
ATGTACGTCTCGAAATCCTTGTAGTGCTCGTTGCGGAAGAACAGCGACACGACGCCGGGCGAGGCGGCACTCATGAATCCGCCGATAGCCTTCACTTGCGCCAGCGCCGCTTTCAAATTCTCCGCATCGTTTCGAGCCGCGTCGACATCGCGCACCGCGATCGGCGCATTGCAGGCGGGCGTCTTGCGCCGCGAACGGCCGGGATCGCCGAAGACGCGCTTCTGGAGGTTCGGAAACGCAGAGAGGTCCTGATAGACGAACGTGTTGCCGGCGCCGCCGAAGCCGGCGAGCCGGTCTTTGACGTAGGTCGCATAGCTCGGTTTCGACATCTCGCCGTCGTTGATGAGATCGACGCCGGCGTCCGCCTGCTTCTTCACCACCTCGGCGACGGCCGCCCGCACGCGCGCCGCCAAGGCCGCCGGATCGACCGGCACGCCTTCCTCCTTCGCGTACATCATGCGGATAAGGTCGTCCGGTCGCGGCAGGCTGCCGGTATGCGTGGTCAGAAAACGGTCGCGGCTTTGCTGCATGGGAGGCCTCCGGTTCCCGACTTTAGAGCAGCGATCCGGGCCTAACCATCGCCGGCGCGGCTTTCATTGACAGGACAGGGAAGGCTGCCTAGAAACCCGCAAAACCGAAGCAGAGACACGCATGAAAGTCCGCAATTCGTTAAAATCCCTGCGCGGCCGCCACCGCAACAATCGTCTCGTGCGGCGCAAGGGCAGGGTCTACGTCATCAACAAGACCAACCGGCGCTTCAAGGCCCGGCAGGGCTGATTTCGCGCCGCTCAGACGGCCCTTCCAAGCTGCCCCATATTGGCCACAGCCGGCGGAAACACTAGATTCCGTCCATGGGCTTGCGATTCCCGACGCTCGTTTTCGCGGCTTTGCTGGTGTTCGCCGGCACGGCAGCGCACGCCGCCGCGCCAAAGGAGCCGGCGCCGAAGCCTTCCGCGCCGCTGGTGCAGCCGCCGGCCAAGCTTCCGCACGTCCAGCACGGCGATCCGACGCACAATCTCGATTTTCTGTTCGAAGCGCTCAAGCTCGCGCCCGACGACGAAACCGCCAAGGCGATCGAGGGCCGCATCTGGGCGCTCTGGATCATCTCGCGCAGCGACACCACCAATCTGCTGATGACGCGCGTGAAAACGGCGGTCGATGCAAAGGACGACAAGCTCGCGCTCAAGCTGCTCGACGCCATCATCAAGATCAAGCCGGACTACACGGAAGCCTGGAATCGGCGCGCGACGATCTATTACTCGGAAAAGGATTACGGAAAAGCGCTCGCCGATATCCGCGAAGTGCTCAAGCGCGAACCGCGCCACTTCGGCGCGCTCGCCGGCCTCGGATTGATTTTGCAAGACCTTGGCGACGACAAGCAGGCGCTTGAAGTCTATCGACGCGCGCTCGCGATCTACCCGCGTCTGCAGAAGATTCCGGACATCGTGAAGACACTGCAGGAAAAGGTCGAAGGGCGGGACATCTAAGTCCGGCCAAGCAGGACATTTGTCCTGGAAAATGGCCGACTGATTTCGTTCCGCTGGGACATTCGCATCATGACACGATCGCGGCGCTGTCGCATGCTTGCGTCAGCCAAAGTTCGGGCCTGTCATGCGGCGCGTCTGTCGAAACATTTGCCTTGTTGCAGTCGTAGCCTTGATGGCGGGGATATCGACTCCCGCCTCTGCGCAAACTGACTACCCAAATCGGCCAATCAGGATCGTCGTGCCCGTGCCGCCAGGCGGCTTTGCGGATGCCTTGCCGCGGCTTGTCGCCGATCAACTTAAATCATATTGGCATCAGCCGGTTCTCATCGAGAATCGTCCTGGCGCTGCGCTGAACATCGGCGCCGAGGCCGTCGCAAAGGCTGAACCCGACGGCTATACGCTATTAGCGACGCCCGCCGGCCCTCTGGTCACCAACCGGTTTCTGTTTCGGAAGCTTTCTTTCGATCCCGACGCATTCGTTCCAATTACCGTGTTGGCCAAGGGTCCCTTCCTGCTGTTGGCTCGCAGGAATCTCCCGGTTTCGAGCCTTTCGGATTTGATCGCTTACGCAAAGGCAAATCCCGGGAAGCTCACCTTCGCTTCGTCGGGCAAGGGCAGCCCACCGCACCTTGCCATGGAATTATTCCAGTCGAAGGCCGGCATTCG
>DASUKT010000328.1:0-2694 GCA_036278575.1 Pseudolabrys sp.
TCCACGTGCGTTTCACCGGCACCGCCGGGCAGAGCTTTGGCGGCTGGCTTGCGCGTGGCGTTACGTTCGAGCTTGAAGGCGACGCCAACGACTATGTCGGCAAGGGCCTCTCGGGCGGCCGCCTGATCATCCGCCCGGCAGCCGAGGCGGGAATCGTGCCCGAGGAATCGATCATCGTCGGCAACACCGTGCTCTACGGCGCGATCGCGGGTGAGTGCTATTTCCGCGGTGTCGCCGGCGAGCGCTTTGCGGTGCGCAATTCGGGCGCCCTCGCCGTGGTCGAAGGCGCGGGCGATCATTGCTGCGAATACATGACCGGCGGCGTCGTGGTGGTGCTCGGCCAGACCGGGCGCAATTTCGCGGCCGGCATGTCGGGTGGCGTCGCTTACGTGCTCGACGAGGACGGCACGTTCAAGTCACGCTGCAACATGGCGATGGTCGAGCTCGAACCGGTGCCTGAGGAAGAAGCGATCGCCGAGCGCGAATATGGCCACTACAACGATCTCGAATCGCATGGCCGCGTCGACATCATGGCCGATTTGACCGCGCAGGATGCCGAGCGGCTCCATAAGCTCATCAGCAATCACGCGCGATACGCCGGATCGAAGCGCGCTGCCGAAATTCTTTCCGACTGGAAGCGCTACCGTCCGATGTTCCACAAGGTGATGCCCGTCGAGTACCGCCGCGCGCTCGCCGAGATGGCGAAGGAAAAGGCCGTCGCGATGCAGGCTGCGGAATAAGCAAGTCAACAATGGGCAAGATCACCGGCTTCCTTGAATTCGAGCGTGAGGATCGCGACTACGAGCCGGTCGCGGAGCGCGTGAAGCATTGGCGCGAGTTCGTGCTGCCGCTGCCGGAAGACGAAGCGCGCAAGCAGGCGGCGCGCTGCATGGATTGCGGCGTGCCCTATTGCCACGGCACCAGCGTCATCACCGGCGCGCCCACGGGATGCCCGGTCAACAACCAGATTCCGGATTGGAACGATCTCGTCTACCGCCATCGCTGGGACGAGGCGGCGCGCAACCTGCACTCGACCAACAATTTCCCGGAAGTCACCGGGCGCATCTGCCCTGCCCCGTGCGAGGCGTCGTGCACGCTCAACATCGATGAAAATCCGGTCACCATCAAAACCATCGAATGCGCCATTGCCGACCGGGCGATTGCGCAAGGGCTCAAACCCGAAAAGCCGGCGCGCAAGACGGGAAAGAAAGTAGCGGTTGTCGGCTCAGGCCCGGCGGGTCTCGCCTGCGCGCAGCAGCTCGCGCGCGCGGGCCACGAGGTGCACGTCTACGAGCGCTGGGCGAAAGCCGGCGGCCTAATGCGCTACGGCATTCCGGATTTCAAGATGGAGAAGCTTCACGTCGATCGCCGCGTCGAGCAGATGGAAGCCGAAGGCGTCAACTTCCATTACGGCGTGCACGTTGGGGGCAATCTGCCGGCCGAGCAACTCGTGAAGGACTACGATGCGATCGCGCTCACCGGCGGCGCGGAGAAGCCGCGCGACCTGCCGATCCCCGGCCGCGAACTGAAGGGAATCCATTTCGCCATGGACTTCCTGCCGCAGCAGAACCGGCGCGTGAGCAACGAGGCGCCGCTCGGCGATGTCGAGCCGATCCTCGCAACCGGGAAGAAGGTGGTGGTGATCGGCGGCGGCGATACCGGCTCCGACTGCATCGGCACGTCCATTCGTCAGGGCGCGATTTCCGTGACAAACTTCGAGATCATGCCGCAGCCGCCGGAGTACGAGAACAAGCCGCTGACCTGGCCGCTGTGGCCGTTAAAACTGCGCACCTCCTCAAGCCACGAGGAAGGCGCGGAGCGCGACTTCGCCGTGCTGACACAGAAATTTTCCGGCGAGAACGGCGCGGTGAAGAAGCTGCATTACGTGCATGTCGATGGGCAGTTCAAACCGGTCGCGGGCACGGAGTTCGAGATCGAGGCCGATCTCGTGCTGCTGGCGATGGGCTTTGTGCATCCGGTGCACGAAGGCATGATCAAGTCGCTCGGCCTCGCGCTCGACCAACGCGGCAACGTGCAAGCCGATACGCTCAAGTATCAAACCTCATTGGCCAAGGTATTTGCGGCCGGCGACATGCGGCGCGGGCAATCGCTTGTCGTGTGGGCGATCCGCGAAGGCCGCCAGTGCGCGCACGCGATCGACAAATTCCTGATGGGAACGACGACACTGCCGCGCTGAAGCGCTTCACAGCCGCAATCGCATTTAGATTGCGTATGGTGCAAATCAGCGGAACAGCCCGAACAAACCGCCGCCGCTGTTGCTACCGCTGCTCCCGCCGATCGGCGCGGGTGGCCGCGGGGCATCGTCGCGAGCCGGCGGGGGCTGCCTTGGCTTGGCCTCGCGCGCCGTCCTCTGCGGCTTCTCGTGCATAGCCGTGGCGGCTTTCGGCTGATGGGAGCTTTTCTTCTCTGACGGCGGGATGGAACGTATCGCTGTTTCGTTCCTCGATTTCGCGGCCGTCGGTGGCCGCGCCGGTTCGGGCTTTGCCGCTACTGGTTTGGGCGACGATATGGATTCGTTCTTGATCGCGCCGTCGCTACGCGCAGATGGCTTTGCCGGTGCCGCACCTGCCTTCGGCTTTTGCGCCGGCGCAGTCCCAGCCGGGGCGGCCTCAGGCTGCTTCTTTGAATTGGCGTCGCTTCCGCGCGGCCAGGCAAAATCATCCGCGCGGCCGG
>DASUKT010000329.1:0-15096 GCA_036278575.1 Pseudolabrys sp.
TTTCTCAGAGCGCATGCCGCATTCGGGAGAACAAATTCGCTTCTGCGTCAGCCGTGACGGCACGCGCATCGCTTATGCGACGAGCGGCAGCGGCCCGCCGCTCGTTTGGCTCGGCCAGTTTGTCAGGCATCTTGAATACGATTGGGACAATCCCGTCTGGCGTCCGTGGCTGTCGTTTCTGGCGCGACGTCATACGCTCGTGCGCTATGACGTTCGGGGTTGCGGTCTATCCGATCGCACGTGCTCCGAATTTTCGCTGGAAAGGCACCTGGAAGATATGGAGGCTGTGGTTGATGCCCTCAAACTCGACCGTTTTATTTTATTCGGAATGGCCGGCGGCGCCGCCGAGGCCGCAGCCTATGCCGCCCGGCAGCCGCGGCGCGTAGGCCGGCTCGTTCTGTACGGTTGCCCGACGCGCGGCCGGCTCGCACGCGATCCGACGTCCAAAGAGCTGGAAGAGGCGGAAACGCGGCTGAAGGCAATCGAGCTCGGCTGGTCGAACGCGCTGCCGGCCTATGACGACTTCTACACATCGTTGCTCATCCCGGATGCGCCGGTCGAGAACTCAAGATCGTTGGTAGTTAGGACACTACCAGATCGTTCACCGAGTTGCTCCGCCGGACGACATCGTCCAGTACGATGGTCGCGTTGCTGCGCGGCTACTGGAAAGTCGACATTCGGAGCCTGCTGCCGTGCGTTGCTTGTCCGACGCTCGTCATGCACGCGCGCGAAGATTCCACCATTCCTTTTGAAGAAGGCCGCAACGTATCGGCGCTCATTCCTGCGGCGCGCTTCGTGCCGCTCGCCAGCCGAAATCACATTCTCTCGGAGCGTGAACCCGCTTGGCGGAAATTCATGGAGGAATTTGACGCGTTCCTGCCCGAGACGCAGCCCTCGCGGGGACTTCTTCTTGAGAAACTGTCGGCTCGCGAGTCGGAGGTACTTGAGGCGGTGGCCGAAGGGCTGGGCAACCATGAAATCGCTTTGATGCTGAACATCAGCGAAAAGACGGTGCGCAATCACGTGTCTACGATCTTCAGCAAACTCGGGATCAGCGGTCGCCCTCAAGCGATCGTGCAGGCCCGCGAGGCGGGGTTGGGGCACTCAGGCCTGCGAGGCCCGCGCTAGACGATCTAACCTCAATCCCCCGCCGCTTCCGAACCGACAAACGTAATGCGCAGCATGTTGGTTGCCCCCGGAGTGCCGAGCGGCACACCGGCGACGATGATGGCCCGCTGGCCCGCTTTGGCGAATCCTTCCCTGAAGGCGATGCGGCAGGCGCGCTCGACCATATCGTCCTGATCGTGCGCATCTTCCGTCACGACACAATGCACGCCCCAGACCAGCGACAGTTTTCGCCCCGTGCTGTCGTTCGGCGACAGCGCCACGACCGGCGACTTCGGCCGTTCGCGCGCAACCCGCAGAGCGGTCGAGCCCGACGACGTCCAGCAGATGATCGCCGACAGGTCGAGCGTTTCGGCAATTTGCCGCGCTGCATCGGCGATCGCGTCGGCACCGGTCGGCTCCGGCTCGGCGCGTTGCGCGGTGATGATGGAGCGATAATTCGGGTCGTGTTCGACCTCTTCCGCAATGCGGTTCATGGTCGCGACGGCTTCCACCGGATATTGTCCGGCAGCGGATTCCGCCGACAGCATCACCGCGTCGGCACCTTCGTAGATCGCGGTGGCGACGTCGGAAACTTCCGCGCGCGTGGGCACGGGCGAAGTGATCATCGATTCAAGCATCTGCGTTGCAACGATCACCGGCTTGCCCGCGGCGCGTGCCGCCCGCGTCATTTGCTTCTGCGCGGCGGGCACCTTCTCAAGCGGCATTTCCACGCCAAGGTCGCCGCGCGCGACCATCAAGGCATCGGCCGCGTCGAGGATTTCGGCGAGCTTGCTCACCGCCTGCGGCTTCTCGATCTTGGCCATCACGGCGGCTCGTCCGCGCGTGATCTTCTTCGCCTCGGCGATGTCCTCCGGCCGCTGGATAAACGACAGCGCAACCCAATCGATTCCGGCTTCGAGCGCGGCCTCGAGGTCGGAACGGTCCTTTTCCGCCAGCGCGGAAAACGGAATAGTGGAATCCGGCAGGCTGACGCCCTTGCGATCGGACAGCTTGCCGCCGACCACGACCAGTGCATCGATCCGATCCGGCGTAGCGGCGGTCACCTTGAGCCGCACTTTTCCGTCGTCGATGAGCAGCGTATGGCCCGGCTCGACGGCCGCAAAGATTTCCGGATGCGGGAGCCGCACGCGGGTGGCATCGCCGGGCGCAGCATTGGAATCGAAGACGAAGCTCTCGCCCTTCTTCACCATCGACGATCCGCCGGCAAAAGTGCCAAGCCGCAGCTTCGGCCCCTGCAAGTCGACGAGGATGCCGATCGGCCGGCTATGATCTCGCTCGACGTTGCGGATGGCGGCGACCAGCTCGCGCATGCGGTCGTGCGACGTGTGGCTCATGTTGATGCGGAAGACGTCGGCGCCGGCCTCGAACAGCCGCGCGATGACACTTGTCTCGGACGAGGCGGGACCCAGCGTTGCAACGATCTTGGCGCGCCGCAGGCGTCTCATTGCTTGGCGCTTTCCGCCGCGGGTGGCGTTGACGGATTCGCGGCAGGCGGACGTTGCGTGGCGGATGGTGTCCGTGCGCGCGCCGGGCGGTCAGGGGCCTGTTCTGCCGTGTCGGTCAATTGCACTGTCCAGGATCGCTGTTGGCCGGTATCGACCTCGAAAAAACCCGTGCGGTCGTAGCCGCGGGCCAGGCAGTTGTCGATGCCGCGAATCGTGAATTCCTTGTCGCGCGAACACATAAAGGCATGGCCGGACCATTCGCCACCGCGGTCGTAATCGACTGCGTAAATGTAGTAGTAGCGCGCGACCAACCCGCCGCGCAGCAGCGTTTCGCATGAACGGCCTGCGATATTCCACCAGCCTTCTGTCGTCCAGCCCTCGGTGTCCTTGTAGCCGATCGCAACACCGACTCGGCTGCCGGTATTGTTGCACAGCCTGAAATCCGCATAGGCGGGATTGCAGTAACCGCCGATGAATGCAGCGACAGCCGCCGCACGGGTCACCGTGCCGAGGGAGAGCAGGTTGGCGATTCGGGAGGGCAAACAGATCACGATGGTTTGGTTCTATTGGGCGCGGATTCCGCGTCATCCCTCACGGCCTGTCAACGACAATGGCTCGGAAGTCGTTGACGTTCGTGAAGGTGGGGCCGGTCTCCAGAAGGTCCCCCAATTGGGTAAAGAAACCGGTCGAATTGTTGTCGGCCAGAAACGCGGCGGGATCGAGGCCATGGGCTTCGGCGCGCACGGAGGTATCGCTTGCCGCATAGGCGCCGGCTGGATCGCTTGCCGAGCCGCCGCCACCGTCGGTCCCGTCCGTATCGGCCGCAAGCGCCGAAATTCCGCCTGTCCCGGCCAGCGCGACGGCCAGCGCCAGCGCGTATTCCTGATTAGGGCCGCCGCGGCCCTTGCCGCGGAGCGTGACGGTCAGTTCGCCGCCGGAGAGGATCACCACGCGCTTGCCTTGCGCCTGAAACTCGCGCGCGAGCCGTGCATGACCGGCGGCCACGTCGCGTGCCTCGCCTTCAACCTGGTCACCGAGAGCGATGCAGTCGTAGCCCGCCGCGCGAACCGCCCGCTCTGCGGCGCGCATGGCATCGGCAGGCCGCGCCACGATTGTGAACTGGGTACCGGCAAAGAGGGTATCGTTCGGCTTCGGAGTCTCATTTGCCGGATCGCTGAGCGCGCGCGTCACCGAGGCCGGGAGCGCAAGGCCGTAACGCGCAACAATCGCCCGCGCATCGGCAAGCGTTGTCGGGTCCGGCACTGTCGGTCCCGAACCGATGGCGGTCGGTTCATCGCCCGGCACATCGGAGATCGCGAGCGTTATCACGCGCGCCGGATAGGCGCGTTGCGCCAGGCGGCCGCCTTTGATGCGCGAGAGATGTTTGCGTACCGTGTTGATCTCGCCGATCGCAGCGCCTGAGCGCAGCAGCGCACGCGTCACCGCCTGCTTGTCGGCAAACGAGATGCCCTCGGCCGGTGCAATCCAGTTTGCGGATGCGCCGCCCGACATCAGCACCAGCACGAGGTCGCCGTTTGTTGCTGCATCGGCGAGCGCGAGTGCGCGTTCCGCCGCTTGCAATCCGGCGGCGTCGGGCACGGGATGACCGGCTTCGATCATCGTGACAACGCGCGTGGGCCGGCTATAGCCGTGACGCGCAACCGCCGCTCCGCTGATGCGGTCGGGTGGAACATGAAGCTCGTCGAGGTAGCGCCGCTCGGCGGCTTCGGCCATCGAGCCCGCCGCCTTGCCGGCCGCGAGAATTACGAGCTTACCGGGTGGCGGCATCGGCAAATAATTGCCGAGAAAGGTGGATGGATGCGCTGCCGCCACCGCCGTGCGGAAAAGGGACTCAAGAAATGCGCGTTGGACCGCAGACATGGCCCGATACCGCCGGTTTTTTTCGCCTATGGCAAGCGCCGGTCTGCCTGACTATCTTCAGGTTCCGGCAGGAGGATTGCACGATGGACGACAAAACCCGCACCGAACTCGAAGCCGCCGTCTACAAGCGCCTGGTCGAGCATTTGCGCGAGCGCACCGACGTGCAGAACATCGACATGATGAATCTGGCCGGCTTCTGCCGCAATTGCCTTTCCAATTGGATGAAAGATGCCGCCGACGCCAAGGGCATTCCGATGTCCAAGGAGGAAAGCCGCGAGATCGTTTACGGCGAGCCTTTCGACCAGTGGAAGGCGAAGCACCAGAAAGAAGCGACCAAAGAGCAACAGGCTGCGTTCGAAAAGTCGAGTCAGGGTCACTAACACTGTGAACAGCGTGGATGATCTGCCGCTTTTCTTGACCTGAGGCCGCCAGATTCCGAATGCTCTCCCTGAATGGCGCGTGCCGCCACCGTCAAGGAGAGTTCAATGCCGCCAGCTACCGCTGCCGCCGCTGCCGAATCCAACGAGCAAGCGCATACACGTTTCGCCAAGGAGCAGCTTAAATCCTTCGTCGAGCGCATCGAGCGGCTTGAGGAAGAGAAGAAAGCGACTTCCGACGACATTCGCGACGTTTACGCCGAAGCCAAGGGCAACGGTTATGACGTGAAGGCGCTGCGCACGGTGGTGCGTCTGCGCAAGCAGGATGTCGAGGAGCGGCGGGAAGAAGAGGCGGTACTCGAAACCTACATGCACGCGCTGGGCATGTTGAATTGAAGCTGTTTGGTCCCGGATGCGGTGGAGCGCGATAGCGGTGCACCGCCTCTCGGTTAACTCATCGCGCATCCGCAGCTTGCCGATTCGATAATGGGCTTCGCGGCGGGGCCGCAGCACGCCTTGGCATGGGCAATGCGGGCTTCCTTGTTGAAGCTGTTGCCGTAATTTGTGCTTTCGCCGGTCGTGTAGAATGTTTCCCACGAAATTCCGGCGGGATCGTCAATCCACGATTTTTCTGAGTTGGCATAGCAACAAGTCGTCTTGCCTTCCTCGACTACATTGCCGCCTGCCTCGCGCAGCCGCGAATATACATCCTGCAATTCGCTATCGCTCTCGACCTGGATGCCAAGATGATCGAGGCCCGGTGCCGCGCCGCGCGTCGAGATCGCGAAGTTCATGCGCGGATCGTCCAGCATCCACTTGGCATAGTCACCTTTAACAACAGATGGCTTGGCCGCGAACAGCGCCGAATAGAAGCCAATAGCGTTGTTAATGTCGGTGACCGAGACGTGAACATGCATCCGCTTCATGGCAGGTTTTCCTTTCGGAGGATGGATTTGCTAAGTGATACTTCCCAAGGAATTGCAGCCGCCGAGCTCATCGGGCTTTGCAATGCTCGATCGATCTTTTGCAAATCATCGCTGATATCGACTTCAAGACCCAGGTGAAGAGCACCGGGAACCCGGTGGCCAACCGAGGCCGCAAAATTCAAAGCTAGATAGTCTACGCGCCAGTTGGCGTAGCGTGAGCCCGCACAGCATGGACGAGCGTTGAACAATCCGGAATAGAACCCGATCGCTTTGGGCAGGTCGGTCACCGCGACGTGCAAATGCAGCCGTTTCACGACACGCGCTCCTTCCGGCGAATTGTTTTGGACGGCGCGCACGTCGCAGGCGCGCATTGATCGGTCCCGCCCTGGCAACAGTTCTCGGTGAGGAAGCCGAGCAGCGCGTTCATGATTTCAAAGCGCGCGGCATAGATCATCGAGCGGCCTTCGCGGCGCACGGTGACCAGACCGGCATCCCGCAGGCGGTCGAAATGGAAGGTGAGGGCGCTCGGTGTGAGACCGACTGCGGCAGTGACGGCACCAGCGGGCATTCCTTCAGGTCCCGCCTTCACGAGCAGGCGGAAAATGTCCAGGCGGCTGTCTTGGGCGAGCGCTGCAAGTGCGCTAACGGCATCGTCGTTTTTCATATTTCAATAATTATTGAAACGTAAGTCTTGCGTCAAGGAATATTTCAATAATCACTGAAACGTGAGATCGACCGAAACTAAATCGGAGGGAGGTCGGGTCAAGCCCGCGCATGACTCGAATCGTCTGGGCCGTGAAATCGTTACCGCAGCGAGGCGGTGCGGTTGCTGAACGTCCTGGTCGCGAGGAACACGACCGCATGGCCGCTGAAGCGGTCGGCAAGAAGGCCTGGCTGCGGATCGGCTGAGAACGTCATGGCCAAGGCCTGGTCCGGCTTGCGCATGAAGGCGCTCATCATCTTCATGTGCGCGGCGCCCAGTTGTGTCGACGTCATGTAGTTCGCGCTCAGCGTCAACACGGTCGCGCGAAGCCACGGGTCATCTTCGAGGCCCGACGCAGCGTGCATCGCGCGGCCCGGCATCAGCGCCTGCTTGTCGATGACGGTCGTATTCGGCGCGTCCGACGGCATCAGGGACGCGTTCTGCATGCGCGGAATCGACGTGCCCATCGGGTGCGCGCGCGGCGCCGGGAATGAACCGTCATTGCCGGCATACGCAAATGCCGAGATGTCCGTGCTGCCGGTCGTGGTCGGTCCGGCGTCCGCAATGTCGATCGGATTCTTTAGCTGCGAAATGGGACGGGCATCGGCATTGGCGTTCCAGAAGCTGTAGTTATCGAACACATTGCGGGCTGCCGATTGTGCAGGGTTTGCCGCACTCGCAACCTGAACGCCAGCCGGTCGCGCGGCCGGCAGCGGCACGATGCGTTCGGTCACTACTCTGGCCGGACGGCTCAAGCTCGCGACGGTGCGCGGCGTGCGGCTGTGTTTCGACGCCGCCGGCTCGCTTCTCGCATCGTTGTCCTCGTCGTTATCGTCACCGAGGCCGAACAGGCGCGCGAGCAGGTTACGCTTGGGCCGAGGCTGCTCGGCCACGCGAATGTCGGTGGATGAGATCGCTCCCGCGTTGCGTGCCGCGCTGAGCGATACCGAGGATGGCTTGCTGCCGTGCCGCTCAACGTCCGCCAGGGCAAGCGCATATCCGGGCAGTGGCCGTCCATCGGACGGAATGTGCACCGTGCGCCCATGCGGGAAAATCTTGACCAGCTGTTCGCGCGACATATGCGGCCAATAGCGGACGCTGCCGGTATCGAGATGCACGAACGGCGATCCTGAGGTCGGGTAGAACCCGACGCCGCCGCGCTGAAGCTTCAGGCCGACGGCGCGGATTTCGGAAAGCGGCACGCCGGGAATGAAGAAATCCATCGCCTGGCCGTGCGTGTGCTGGCTGAATTGCGCCACGCCTGTCGAGCGCCGCCGCAACATCGAATTGGTTTCGGGAGAGCGATAGCCGCAGATGACCTGGATCGGCCTGCTGGCGCCGACCTCGCGATAAACCTGCCACAGCAGATCGAACAGATGCGGATCCATGTGAGTCGATTTTTCCTTGCGCCAATCGCGCATGAACCAATCGAGCTTCTTCAAGGCGGCCTCATCGTAGCGGCCGTTGCGCTTGAAGGTGACGGTGATGTCTTCGCCGGTGTGGACGTGATGGAACGAAAGCGTGCGCGTGTCGCCTTCCGCGATTGCGGTCTGTAGCGAACTCATCCCTGCGATGAGAAAGAGGGCCGAAATTCCGAGGCGCACCGTCAGGCGCGCCAGACTCACGACGACACGATGCTCGTACGCACGACCTACCGACACTGCAAAGTTCCGCGAATTACCCCGGCCTACACCCACCCACGAGAGGCGCATTTTCTCGGATGCAGCAATCATGCAGTTTTATCGCGACCGGTTAATGGTTGCTTAGTGAGTGCAGGACCCCTCGATCCGCTGACTTAAACGGGGCACTGTGGCAAAAAATGGCTCAGGCTGGGGTCTGTCGCGGGCGATTTGATTTTAGCCGAAAGTTCCGCCGAATCTGCCTTAATTCACTCGGCATCCACCAGCTGCCCGTTTCCGGCAGGCTTTTCGTCCATGCCCAGCCCCTCGAGCTTGCGGTAGAGCGTCGAGCGGCCGATCCGCAGACGGCGGGCGACTTCCGACATCTGGCCGCGATAATGATCGATTGCGAAGCGGATCGTTTCGCGTTCGATGTCGTCGAGCGGCCGCACGTCTCCGCGCTCGTTTGTCAGCGTCAGCACGGGCGCCTGAGAAGCTGAGGGCGCTGGTCGGGTCATGCCGGCGCTGTCGTTGGGCCACGAGCGCGCGGCAATAGGCGCGATCGAAGGAATCAATGCAGCCGCGTCTGCTTCGTTGACCTGCGCCGCGATCTGCGGAAGCTCGTTCGCGCCGATCGTGTCGCCTTCGGCGAGCACCACCGCCCGAAAGATTGCATTTTCCAGCTGGCGTACGTTGCCGGGCCAGCGGTACGCGGCCAGCAGAGCGAGCGCATCGGCTTCGATTGCAGTCACGCGCCTTCCGTCTTCGGCAGCAAATCGCGCGAGGAAATGGCGCGCCAGCTCCGGGATATCCTCCGGTCGTTGACGCAAGGGCGGCACTGAGATCGGAAAGACGTGCAGGCGATAGAACAGGTCTTCGCGAAAGCGGCCGGCTTTGACGTCGGCGATGAGATCGCGGTTGGTTGCCGAAATAATGCGCACATCGACTTTGACGGTTTTCCGCGCACCGACTGGATCGACTTCGCCCTCCTGCAAGGCGCGCAGCAGCTTGATTTGCGCCGCCGGCGGCAACTCGCCGATTTCGTCGAGAAACAGCGTGCCGCCATCGGCCTCGACGAACTTGCCCGTGTGCTTTTCGGTCGCGCCGGTGAACGCACCTTTCTCATGGCCGAACAAGATCGATTCGATGAGCGTCTCCGGCAGCGCGCCGCAGTTGACGGCGACAAAGGGTTTTGCGCGCCGCGCGCCGCTGCCATGGATCGCGCGCGCGATCAATTCCTTGCCGACGCCGGACTCGCCTTCGATCAGCGCCGGAATGTCGGACGATGCGGCCTTTTCGGCGGCGCGCAAGACAGCCTGCATGGCGGGTGCGCGCGTGATGACATCGGCGAAGGTGAGGACGCCGTCACGGCTGCGCTTGAGCCGCCGCAGTTCGCCGGCCAGCGCCCGGGACGACAAGGCATTGCGAATGGAGACTTGCAGGCGCTCCACACTGGCCGGTTTGACCACGAAATCGACTGCACCGGCGCGCATCGCCGTCACGACGTTGTCGATGCCGCCATGCGCGGTCTGCACGATGACAGGAATGTCGAGGCCGGCGTCGCGCATGCGCGCGAGTACGCCGAGGCCGTCGAGATCGGGCATGACAAGATCGAGCACGACGCAATCGACGCGTTGAGCGGTGGGACCGGCAAGCAACGCGATTGCTTGGTCGCCGCTGTCGGTCGTCAGCGCTTCATAGCCGAAGCGCTGCGCCATGTTTTCGATCAGCCGGCGCTGCACCGGATCGTCATCGACGATAAGCACGACTTGAGACATAGCCCCGTCCTGGACGATTGTTGTGCCGATTTGGTGCACTGTCGCCGAGTTGACTTAATGGGCTGTTAAGTCGATCGCAGAGCCGCGGGCCGGCACGGGCCCACAAAGGATGCCAGGCCATGCATAGTCACTCCCTCGATCCATGGACCCACGATCACGTCTTTCTCGGCTCCGGCCACGCCAAAAACGAGCGCCGGACCTGGATCGTCGTCGCGCTGACGGCCGCGATGATGGTCGGCGAGATCGTCGGCGGCTATTTCTACGGATCGCTCGCCCTCGTTGCGGATGGCTGGCATATGTCCACGCACGCGGCGGCATTGGGCATTGCCGCACTCGCGTACCTTTATTCGCGGCGCCACCGCAATGACACGCGTTTTACCTTCGGCACCGGGAAGCTGGGCGATCTGGCTGCGTTTGCCAGCGCCATTGCTTTGGCCTTCGTCGCCTTGGTCATCGCTTATGACAGTGTCGTCAGGCTCGCGCATCCGGTCACGATCTTCTATCGCGAGGCAATCGCCATTGCGTCGCTCGGCCTTTGCGTCAATCTGGCGAGCGCGTGGTTGCTGCGTGACGATCATGACCACCATCATCACGATGGCCACACGCACGGTCATCACCATCACCACCATTATCATGACGGCCACGATCATCACCCGCATCTGCGGGACAACAATCTTCGCGCGGCTTACCTGCACGTGTTGGCGGACGCCGTCACCTCACTCCTGGCGATCTCGGGCCTGGCGATCGCCTGGCATTTCGGTTGGGTCTGGATCGATCCGGTTGTCGGCCTGATCGGCGCGTGCGTGATCGTGAGCTGGGCGGTCACGCTCATCCGTGACGCGGGCGCCGTGCTGCTTGATACGGTGCCGGACCGAAGACTTGCCGCCGAGATTCGCTCGCGCGTCGAAACCGGCGGCGACCGCATCGCCGATCTGCATCTGTGGCAAGTCGGCCCCGGACACCGCGCCCTGGTGCTTTCAATCGTCACCGATCATCCGCAGCCGCCTGCCGCCTACCGCGAGAGGCTTGCACCCTTGCATAGCCTGAGCCATGTGACGGTTCAGGTTGAGCGTTGCCCCGATCATCCCCACGTCGAGGCCGCATAACCTTTACTGGCCTGCCGCGTACGGCAAGCACGTTGTGAAGACAGGATGTTGAATTCATGCCGTCTCGTTCAGCTGCCAAACGATCCGCTCGTCCGAAGCCGAAAGCCGTGCCGAAATCTACAAGTCGGCTCGGCGCGCTGCCTGAGTGGAATCTCGCCGACCTCTATCCGGGTATGGACAGTCCGGCGCTGAAGGCCGATCTGGAGAAGATCGAAGGCGAATGTGCGGCGTTCGAGCAGATGTACAAGGGTCGGCTCGCGGAGATGACGGCGGGCGAGGGCGCCGGCGAAGCATTGGCCGATGCGGTGAAGAGATACGAGGCGCTCGACGATCTGATGGGCCGGATCGCCTCATATGCCTCGCTGCTTTACGCCGGCAACACGACTGATCCCATCCGTGCCAAGTTCTATGGCGACGCGCAGGAGCGCCTGACCGCCGCCTCGCTGCATGTGTTATTTTTCACGCTCGAATTGAATCGTATCGACGATGCCGCGCTGGAGAAGGCAATGGCCGATCCGGCGCTCGGCCATTATCGGCCGTGGATCGAGGACGTACGCAAGGAGAAGCCCTATCAGCTTGAGGATCGCGTCGAGCAGCTTTTCCACGAGAAATCGGTGACGGGCTATTCGGCCTGGAACCGGCAATACGATGAAACCGTCGCTGGCTTGCGTTTCAGGATCGGCGGCAAGGAATTGTCGATCGAGCCGGCGCTCAATTTGTTGCAAGATGCCGACGGCAAGAAGCGCAAAGCCGCGGCGGAAGCGCTGGCGAAAACCTTCAAGGAAAACCTGCGGCCGTTCACGCTCATCACCAACACGCTCGCCAAGGACAAGGAAATCTCCGACCGCTGGCGCGGCTTCAAGGATGTCGCCGATGCGCGGCATCTGTCGAATCGCGTGGAGCGGGAAGTGGTCGAAGCCTTGGTCTCGGCCGTGCGTGCCGCCTATCCGAAGCTGTCGCACCGCTATTACGCGCTGAAGGCGAAGTGGTTCGGCAAGAAGAAACTGCCGCACTGGGACCGCAATGCGCCGCTGCCGAAGGTGGAGCAGCGTACCATTCCGTGGCCGGATGCCCGCGCGACCGTACTCACCGCTTACGGCGCGTTCTCACCCAAAATGGCGGATATCGCCGATCGTTTTTTCGAGCGACGCTGGATCGATGCGCCGGTGCGGCCGGGCAAGCAGCCCGGCGCGTTCGCGCATCCGACCGTGCCGTCGGCGCATCCTTATGTGCTGCTCAATTATCAGGGCAAGCCGCGCGACGTGATGACACTCGCGCACGAACTCGGCCACGGCGTACATCAGGTGCTGGCCGCGCCGAACGGTCCGTTGATGGCGCCAACGCCGCTGACACTGGCGGAAACCGCAAGCGTGTTCGGCGAGATGCTCACCTTCCGCAAGTTGCTGGCGCAGACCACCGACAAGAAGCAGCGCAAGGCGATGCTTGCTGCAAAAGTCGAGGACATGATCAACACGGTGGTGCGGCAGATCGCGTTCTATACGTTCGAACGCAAAGTGCATCTGGAGCGCCGCAACGGCGAGCTCACGTCAGACAAGATTTGCGAATTGTGGATGTCGGTGCAGAGCGAGAGCCTCGGCCCTGCGATCGAATTGAAGGACGGCTATGAAACGTTCTGGACCTATATCCCGCACTTCATCCATTCGCCGTTTTACGTTTACGCCTATGCGTTCGGCGATTGCCTGGTGAATTCGCTCTATGCGGTTTACGAGAAGTCGGCCTCAGGGTTTGCCGAGCGCTATCTCGAAATGCTGTCCGCCGGTGGCACCAAGCACCATTCCGAATTGCTCGCGCCCTTCGGCCTCGACGCGCGCGACCCGAAGTTTTGGGACGGGGGGCTGAGTGTGGTCGCGGATTTGATCGGGGAACTCGAAGCGCTGGATGCGACGAAATAGGTATCCTGTTCAGGGACTTGCATTTGTTCTACAAATGTATAATTTTGTTATACAATTGTATTACGGGAGCTGATTATGAACGAGAAGCCGCGCGATTTCGGTCCTGAAGGCTATCTTCTACAAATCAAGAAGATCGGTAATTCACTTGGGCTGATTTTTCCGAAAGAACTGTTGGCGCGCCTGAAGCTGAAAGAAGGTGACAAGCTTCACGTTGTCGAGCAGACGGAGCGAGGCATCAAGCTTACTCCGTACGATCCCAAGCATGCGAAAGCCATGGAATTGGCACGGCGTTCGTTTCGCAAATACGCGGACACCTATAAAGCGCTCGCCAAATGAGGGACGAGCCTGAATGGCTCGACATCGACATCGTTCTTGATTTCCATGCCGAGCAACTGGCGCTGTTCGGCGGCGCCGACGGAATCCGCGATCGTGGGCTGCTGGAATCTGCTCTGGCCCGGCCGCTCAACAAATTTGCTTACGGCGAAGGCTCGATAACGGTACTTGCCGCCGCATACGGATTTGGCATCGCGCGCAATCACTCGTTCATCGACGGCAACAAACGGACTGCGCTTGCGTCCATGATCGTCTTTCTTGGATTGAATGGTTTGGATCTTGGCGCGCCGCAAGAGGCGGCGACGGCGATGATTCTCAGTCTTGCTGCGGGTGAGATTACAGAGGAGTTGCTTGCGCAATGGCTCGCGGACAACTGCATTCCGCTCGACGCGCCTAGCATTGCGCCTTGACATACCTATCTTTCAGCAAGGCTGAAACAGGCATGGCCGACCCGGAAAAAAACCGCTTCTCCGCTCGTGCGCGGCGCTATGCGCGTGTGGGCGCCAATGTCGGCGGCATCGCGGCGCGCATGGCCGGAGCGCGCTTTTTCGGCTTCGGCCTCGACCGCGCAGCGAACGCGCTGGAGCTTGCCGCCGCGCTCGGCGGTCTGAAGGGCCCGATCATGAAGGTGGCGCAGCTGCTCGCCACCATTCCCGACGCGCTGCCGCCGGAATACGCCAACGAGCTCATCAAGCTGCAAAGCCAGGCGCCGCCGATGGGCTGGGCCTTCGTCAAGCGGCGCATGACCGCGGAGCTTGGCTCCGAATGGCAGAAAAAATTCGCAAGCTTCGAGCATCACCCCGCCGCGGCGGCTTCGCTCGGGCAGGTGCATTGCGCGCAGTCGCTCGGCGGCGCGGCCTTGGCTTGCAAGCTGCAATATCCCGACATGCAGTCGGCGGTCGAAGCCGATCTCCGGCAACTCCAACTGCTTTTCGCGATCCGCCGCCGCTTCGATACCGCCATCGACACGACCGAGATCGCGAAAGAGATCGGCGCGCGCTTGCGCGAGGAGCTCGACTATCACCGTGAAGCCAAGCACGTCGCGCTCTACCGCGCGATGCTGAAAGGCCACGACGCGATCCGCGTGCCTGAGGTCTGGCCGGAATTATCGACCGGCCGTCTGCTCACGCTCGACTGGCTGGAAGGCCGCAAGCTGCTTGCGCACAAGGACGACGCACTTGCCGTGCGCAACAGGCTCGGCACGGCGATGTTCGCCGCCTGGTGGTTTCCCTTCAGCCGTTTCGGTGTCATTCACGGCGACCCGCATCTCGGCAATTACACGGTTTTCGATGAGAAGAAAAAGCCGGCGGGCATCAATCTGCTCGACTACGGCTGCATCCGTATTTTCCCGCCGAGCTTCGTCGGTGGCGTTGTCGATCTTTATCGCGGGCTCGAGCGGGGCGACGACGCTCTCGTCGTGCATGCCTACGAGACCTGGGGATTCAAGCGGCTCACGCGCGAACTGATCGATGCGCTCAACATCTGGGCGCGCTTCATCTACGGTCCGCTGCTCGACGACCGCGTGCGCACCATCGCCGACGGCGTGAAGCCCTCCGAATACGGCCGGCGCGAGGCCTTCCGCGTGCACCAGGCGCTGAAGACAAAAGGCCCGGTGATGGTGCCGCGCGAATTCGTCTTCATGGACCGCGCCGCGGTCGGCCTCGGCGCCGTGTTCCTGCATCTCGCCGCCGAATTGAATTTCCACAAGCTGTTCAACGAAGCGATCGAGGATTTTTCGGTGGCCAAGGTCGCCGGGCGGCAAAAGGCCGCGCTGAAGGCGGCGGGGCTCGAACCCACAGCGGGCAGGTGAGCGGTGCGCCTGCCGTTGCCCTTGCCGCCCAAGTGCGCTAATTCCCGCTCAGAAACGGACTGGAGAATCATGATGGC
>DASUKT010000330.1:0-8794 GCA_036278575.1 Pseudolabrys sp.
AGCGGTTCATAAACTCAGTTACGCCTTCCGCTCCGGGCGAACGCATCGGCGGCTCCATCGCAAGTCATCTATTGGCAGTCCGGAATGGAGCCCGGATCGTTCGGGTGCACGATGTGGCCGAGACGGTGCAAGCGCTGGGCGTGGCCGGCGCAATCGAAGGTGCGCAATGAGCGATCGGATCTTCATCAATGGGCTTTCGTTGCACGCCTATCACGGCGTGATGCCCTACGAGGGCAAGGTCGGGCAGACCTTCACGATGGACATGGTTCTGGAAATGGACCTCACCGCGGCCGGGCGTTCAGACAAGGTGGCGGATACGGTCTCCTATGACGAGGTCGTCGCCTGCGCGAGCAAGGCGTTCGTCGCCCATAAATTCCGGCTGATCGAGGCCGCAGCCGCCTGCGTGGCGGACGCGGTTTTGGGCGAGTTCCGACACGTTGAGGCGATACAGGTTACGATCCATAAGCCGCACGCGCCAATCGCCGCCACATTCAAAGACGTCGGCGTGACGATCGTCCGCGCACGTCGATCATGAGCGGTCCCCCGCCCGCGCAGGCGTATCTGGCTCTTGGCGGCAATGTCGGAAACAGTCGCGAAATCCTCGGCCGCGCTGTGACGCTGTTATGCGACGGACCGGCTGTTGCGCTGATTGCACGCTCCTCCGACTATCGCACGCCGCCTTGGGGGGGTGAGGATCAGCCGCCGTTCGTCAATCTGTGCATCGCAGTCAAAACGCTGCTTTCGCCGCGCGATTTACTTGCGCGCGCGCAAGGTGTCGAGCGTCAACTGGGCCGCGACCGTACGCGTGAAAAGCGTTGGGGTCCGCGCACGGCGGATCTCGACATCATCGTCTACGACGATTTGACGCTGCGGGAACCGGACTTGACGTTGCCGCATCCGAGGCTGTTCGAGCGCGCGTTCGTGCTCATTCCATTGGCGGAAATTGCGCCGGATCTGATCGTTTCCGGAGAAAGCATCCGCGACGCGGCAAGTCGAATCGACGCCGGCGGTATTGAGCGTCTGACCTCCGGTGCGTGACCGGCATACGCAGTAGCATCGGTCACAACAAATTTACGGCCATGCGATCCCCGTGCCGCGCCGAATTATCGCGGCGCCGAACAATTCATGAATGGCGCGCGTTGGCTTCAGGAAGCGGCGCGAGGCGCCGCAAACATGGAACACTCGGGAGAACGAGATGAAACGGATTTTACTCGCGACCGTCGCCGTGGCGGCGCTCTCGCTGCCGGCTATGGCGCAGAACAACAAGATGCAGCAGCCGAAGCAAAACGAGCAAATGGATCAGTCGCAGATGCAGAAGGGCGGACAAGCGGGGAACCCGCAGGCGACCCAAGGTTCGCAGACGAACGGAGCCGCTGAGCAACAGGCCAGCGAGCGCATCAATCCGCAAGACCTGAGCAAGGACCAGGTAAAACAGATCCAGCAGGCGCTGGATCAAAAGGGGTTCAGCACGAAGCACGTGGACGGCATCTGGGGCCCGGAAACGGCCTCCGCGCTGCGCAAATTCCAGGAGAAGAACGACATGCAAGCGAAGGGCGAGCTCAATCAGCAAACCCTCGCTCAGCTTGGCGTCAACTGGTCCGGGCAGAACCAGCCGCAGACCACCGGTTCGGGCCAGAATTCCAACGAGCCGATGAACAGCAACAAGAATTCGACGCAGATGGATAAGTCGGGCACCAGCGGTTCCGGTTCGAGCATGAACTCGAACGACACGAATGCCAAACCCGCGGATCAGAATGGTGGAAGTTCGAAGTCGGGCACCAATGGCACGGGACAGTCGGGTACCAACGGCGCCGGCCAGAACGGCAGCAGCCAGCACCAGAAGTCGGAGAAATATTGATCCGCCATCACGCGATCCGCGCACGCGCTTTGCAGCCGCCTCCTCCGGGCGGCTGTTTCTTTTCGGCGGTGACGCGGGCTGTTTCGCGCACATTGTGCAGCGCGGCGGAAGCGTGGCATCGTGAGCCATGGTCCACGACACATCCTCAAGTCCACCGCAAACACCCGAGCCGAATCTGCCGCTTGCAGCGGAGTTTCCATCGATCGGCGAAGCCGAATGGCGCCGGCTCGTCGAAGCCGCTCTCAAAGGCCCCTCCTTCGACAAGCGGCTTGTCAGCGAAACCTATGACGGCTTGCGGGTGCAGCCGCTCTATCCTCGCGCGATGGGCGCGAAACCCATTCCCGGACGCGCGCCGGGAGCGGCCTGGACAGTAATGCAGCGGATCGATCACCCCGATCCGGCGGCGGCCAACAAGCACGCGCTCGACGATCTGGAAAACGGCGCGACCGGCTTGACGCTGGTGTTCGCCGGCTCGCTCAACGCTAACGGTTACGGCCTTGCCTCATCGCCCGAGGCGATCGCGCGCGCGCTCGAAGGTGTGCAACTCGACGCCGGCATAACCATCGATTTCAACTTGAGCCTGGCGACGCGGGACGCCGTTCAGCATTTTGTCGCGCTGGTGAAAAGCCGCAAGATTACGCCGGCCTCCGTCGATCTGCGCGCGAGCTTGAATCCGATCGGCGGCCTGGCGGCGAGCGGCATCAGTCCGCGGCCGTGGAGCGAGCTGTCGAAATCTCTCGCCGCGAGCGTGCGTGAGCTCGCGGCGCAAGGCTATCGCGGGCCGTTCATGGTCGCGGACGGGCGCATCATTCACAATGCCGGCGGCTCGGAGGCGCAGGAGCTTTCTTTTGCGCTTGCCGCCGCGCTCGATTGCCTGCGCGCGCTGGAAGCGGCCGGCACGCCGCTCGATATCGCGTCCGGCATGATCTATTTCCGACTTGCCGCCGACGACGACCAGTTCCTGACCATCGCGAAGTTCCGCGCCATCCGCAAATTATGGGCGCGCATCGAAGAAGCCTGCGGACTCGCTCCGAAGCGCGCGACGGTGGCCGCCGAGACGGCATGGCGGATGATGACCAAGCGCGATCCGCACGTGAACATGCTGCGCACGACGATCGCGGTGGCCGCGGCGGGGCTCGGTGGCGCCGACAATATCGCCACGCTGCCGCACACCGCGGCACTCGGCCTGCCGGATCAATTCGCCCGCCGTATCGCGCGCAACACGCAGTTGATTCTGCTGGAAGAGTCGAATCTCGCCAAAGTGAGCGATCCGGCGGCGGGCTCCGGCGCGATCGAGGACTTGACGAACAGACTGTGCGCTGCCGCCTGGGCACAATTCCAGGACATCGAAAAGGCCGGCGGCGCCTGGGCCGCGCTGGAGCAGGGACTGATCCAGAAGAAAGTCGCCGCTGTGCGCACCGCCCGCGAAGCAGCTGTTGCGCGACGCAAGGATGCGCTGACCGGCACCAGCGACTATCCCGATCTCAACGAAAAGACGCCGGCCCTCGTCTCCGTCGCGCCGGCTCCCGTTCCGCCGGCGCCGACCTCCGTGGCGGCGGCCCCGCCGCTGCCGTCGCTACGGCTTGCGGAGCCGTTCGAGGCATTGCGCGATGCTTCCGATCGCATGCTTGCGGCGACAGGCGCGCGGCCGAAGGTGTTTCTCGCCAATCTCGGCAGGCCTTCCGACTTCACCACGCGCGCGACCTTCGCGCGGAATTTCTACGAAGCCGGCGGCATTGAGGCGGTGACGAATGATGGCTTCGCGCGTTCTTCACCTCCCCCTGGAGGGGGGAGGTCGACCGCCGCAGGCGGTCGGGAGGGGGTGACAACGTCAGCGTCGGACGGGGCATCACCCCACCCCGGCCGCTTCGCAGCCGACCCTCTCCCTCGAGGGGAGGGTGAGACCAACATCACCGCCCTGCTCGCCGCGTTCAAAGCGTCCGGCGCAAAGCTCGCTTGCCTCTGTTCGAGTGTCGAGGTTTACGCCCGTGAAGCGGTCACCGCCGCACAGGCGTTGACCGCAGCCGGGGCGACGGTGCACCTCGCCGGCCGGCCGGCCGATAATGAAGCCGCATGGCGGCAAGCCAGCGTTAAGTCATTTATTTATATGGGTTGTGATGCGCTTGCGACCCTCCGCGCCGCGCATGATATCTTAGTCAAATGACTCAGATTCCGAACTTCGCCGAAATCGAGTTGGCCGATGCGCGAGGCAATCCTGTCGTAGCGTCGGTTCAGCCATGGATGACGCCTGAAGGCATCGCAGTGAAGCCGGCCTACGGCGAAGACGATCTCGCCGGTCTCGACTTCATCGATACCTATCCCGGCAAGCCACCGTTCCTGCGCGGACCCTATCCGGCGATGTACGCGGCGCAGCCGTGGACCATCCGGCAATATGCCGGCTTCTCGACCGCGGAAGATTCCAATGCCTTCTACCGGCGCAATCTCGCCGCCGGACAGAAGGGTCTTTCCATCGCCTTCGATCTCGCGACGCACCGCGGCTACGACAGCGATCATCCGCGCGTCGCCGGTGACGTCGGCATGGCGGGCGTTGCGATCGATTCGATCTACGACATGCGCACGCTGTTCTCCGGCATCCCGCTCGACAAGATGAGCGTGTCGATGACCATGAATGGCGCCGTGCTGCCGGTGCTCGCGCTTTACGTGGTCGCCGGCGAGGAACAGGGCGTGCCGCCGGAAAAGCTTTCCGGCACGATCCAGAACGATATTCTCAAAGAATTCATGGTGCGCAACACCTACATCTACCCGCCGGAAGCGAGCCTGCGCATCATCTCCGATATCTTCGCCTACACCGCCGCGCACATGCCGAAGTTCAATTCGATTTCGGTATCCGGCTATCACATGCAGGAAGCCGGCGCGACGCTCGATCTCGAGCTCGCCTATACGCTCGCCGACGGCGCCGAATACGTGCGCACCGGCATCAAATCCGGCATGACCATCGACCGGTTCGCGCCGCGCATTTCGTTCTTCTGGAATGCCGGCATGAACTACTTCATGGAGATCGCCAAGCAGCGCGCCGCGCGCATGCTGTGGGCGAAGCTGATGAAGCCGTTCAATCCGCAGAGCGAAAAGTCGCTCACCTTGCGCGCGCATACGCAGACGTCGGGCTGGTCGCTCGCTTCGCAGGATGTGTTCAATAACGTGCCGCGCACCATGATCGAGGCGATGGCGGCAACGCAGGGCCAGACCCAGTCGCTGCACACGAACTCTCTTGATGAAGCACTGGCGTTGCCGACCGATTTCTCCGCGCGCATCGCGCGCAACACGCAGATCGTGCTGCAACAGGAGGCCGGCGCAACCCGGATCGTCGATCCGTGGGGCGGCTCATATTACGTCGAGCGGCTCACGTATGAGCTCGCGCGCAAGGCCTGGAGCCATATCGAAGAGATTGAGGCTGTCGGCGGCATGGCCAAGGCGATCGAGGCCGGCATTCCAAAGCTGCGCATCGAGGAGGCCGCCGCCAAGACACAGGCGCGCATCGACGCCGGCACGCAGGTCATCATCGGCGTGAACAAGTATCAGCCGGAGGACGAGGCGCCGATCGACGTGCTGAAGGTCGATAATTCCGCCGTGCGCCGGCACCAGATCGAAAAGCTCAAGCGGTTGAAGGCCGAGCGTGATCCTGTGGCACTGAAGGATGCACTCGACACGCTCACGCGGGCGGCGGATCGCGGCAACGGCAACCTGCTCGCGCTTTCCATCGACGCCGCGCGCGCCAAGGCGACGGTCGGCGAAATTTCGATGGCGCTCGAAAAAGTGTTCGGCCGCCACACCGCCGAGATCAAGGCGATCACGGGCGTCTATAAGCGGGAGGTCGGCAAAGGAGGACACATGACCGGCGCCGTCGACAAGGTGCGCGAACAGGTCGAAGCGTTTGAGGCTGCGGAAGGCCGCCGCCCGCGCCTCCTGGTCGCCAAGATCGGACAGGACGGCCACGACCGCGGACAAAAAGTGATTGCGTCGGCCTTCGCCGACCTCGGCTTTGACGTCGACATCGGTCCGCTGTTTGCAACGCCAGCGGAAGCCGCCCGCCAGGCGGTCGAGAACGACGTGCATATTCTCGGCGTGTCGTCGCTTGCCGCCGCGCACCTGACGCTGGTGCCCGAATTGAAAGCTGAGCTTGCGAGGCAAGGGTGCGATGACATCATGATCGTCGTCGGCGGCGTGGTGCCCCCGCAGGATTACGAGACGTTGATGAAAGCCGGCGCCGAGGCGATTTTCCCGCCCGGCACGGTAATCGCGGAGGCTGCGGCAAAGCTGCTCAAAGAACTCAACAAGCGGCTTGGTCACGGAAAAATCGCGGCAGAATAAGGCTTTGAGACGGCCAAGAATCTAGCTAGACTAGTCTAGCTAGATTTGCGATATTGCCGCTATGGCTACTCACGTCGGCATTTTCGATGCCAAGACAAATCTCTCGGCCTTGGTCGATGAGGTTGAGAAAGGCGGTTCCGTCGTTATCACCCGCCGTGGCAAACCCGTCGCCAAGCTCGTGCGCGCGGAACCGGAATTGACCCCGGAACAAATCCAAGCGCGTCGCCAAGCTTTTCGAGAGATCCGCAAGCGCGCCAACGAATTGCGGATCAACCTCACCCCGCAAGAGATCAAAGACTCGATCAATGAGGGGCGGCGTTGATCGTCATCGACGCCTCGGCAACGGTCGCGCTGTTGTTCGACGAAGATACGAAGTTTCCGAACATCGACTCCTTGTCGGAGTTGGCTGAGGACTTGCTCGCCGCCCCCAGTCATTGGGCCGCCGAAGTCGGCAATGCTCTGGTCAGCAACGTCCGCCGGCGTCGCATAAGGCATGATGAAATTTCGTGGTTCATGCAGCGCGTCGAAAGATTCGGAGTTGAAATGCTTCCGCCGCCGAGTATCTCCGAAATATCTCTCATCGCGGATCAAGCGCTCGAACTTGGCCTGACATTCTACGACGCGGCCTACATTCACATGGCGCTCACGCGAGAAGCTTCTTTGTTGACTCTCGACGAGAAGATGCGCCTCGCAGCCGAGCACCTGAATATTCCGTTACTTCCGTCGTGACGCGCCCTTCTTCACCATCCCCGCTTTCTTCTCTCGCCGCCGCCATCCGCAGCGGCGACCGCGCGACGCTTGCCCGCGCCATCACCCTCATTGAAAGCAAGCGCGCCGATCATCGCAAGAGCGCGCATCTGCTTGTGCAGGAACTCCTGCCGTTTACCGGCAAGGCCGTCCGCCTCGGCATCACGGGCGCGCCGGGCTCAGGCAAATCGACGACCATCGATGCGCTCGGCACGTTTCTCACGTCGAAGGGACACAAGGTTGCCGTGCTTGCGGTCGATCCATCGTCGACGCGCACCGGCGGCTCGATCCTCGGCGACAAGACGCGCATGGCAAAGCTCGCTGTCGATGCCAATGCCTTCGTGCGCCCCTCGCCTTCCTCGGGCACGCTTGGCGGCGTTGCGTCCAAGACGCGCGAGACGATGCTGCTGTGCGAAGCGGCGGGTTACGACGTGGTGATGGTGGAAACGGTCGGCATCGGCCAATCGGAAACCGCGGTCGCCGACATGACCGATTTCTTTCTCGTGCTGGCTATCCCCGGCGCAGGCGACGAATTGCAGGCGCTGAAGAAAGGCATCGTCGAGCTCGCCGACATGATCGCGGTCAACAAGGCGGACGGCGACAATGTCGGGCGCGCGAAACTGGCCGCAGCCGATTACCGCGCCGCGCTCAACATCCTCAAGCCGCAGTCGGACACATGGTCGCCGCCTGTGGTTACGTATTCGGCGCTCACGGGAAACGGAATTGCGGATTTATGGGCGCAGGTGCATGCGCACAAGGACAAGATGACTGCGTCCGGCGAACTCGTTGCGCGCCGCCGCGAGCAGCAGGTGAAGTGGATGCGGTCGATGCTGGAAGAGCGGCTCACGGCGCGGCTGCGCAGCGATGCGGGCGTGAAGGCCAAGCTCCGCCAAGCTGAGGCCGCGGTCGCTGCCGGCAAGCTCGCGACGACATTGGCGGTTGAGGAGATTGCGAAGTTATTGGGAGTGTGAGTTGGCCCGCCTGTCATTCCGGGGCGCCGCCATAAGCGCGTTACGCGCGTCTTCGACGCGCTATGGCGGCGAACCCGGAATTCATACTCGCAGACCGGGGTTATGGATTCCGGGTCCGCGCCGGAGCCTGTCATCGGGCCGCGCGTCGCGCGGACCCGTTGGGCGCGTCCCGGAATGACCGGCAAAACCGGGACCACCATCCTCCTCACCGGCTTCGGTCCCTTTCCGGGCGCGCCGGTCAATCCGACCGAAATGCTCGTTCGTACACTCGCGCGTGAGCGGCGTCCGGCGCTCGCCGATGTAAAAATCGTTCCGCATATTTTTCGCACCAGCTACGCCGCCGTCGACGGCGAGCTGCCGACGCTGCTACGTAAGCACAAACCGGATGCGCTGCTGATGTTTGGCCTCGCGCAGCGAACGCCGCATCTGCGCATCGAGATGCTGGCGCGCAACGCCGTCGCGCAGCTGGCCGATATGGACCGCGCCGCGCCTCAGAGTCGCATCTTGGTCAAGAGTGCGGCATCATTGCTGCCACTGCGCACGCCGGCGCGGGCCCTGCTTGCCGCCGCACGTACAGCGCGCCTCGAAGCCGCGCTCTCGCGCGATGCCGGACGCTATCTCTGCAACTACCTGTGCTGGCGCGCGACCGAGGCTACAGAGAAGGCCGGCGGCCCGCGGCTTGCCGCCTTTATCCATGTGCCGCTCGTGCCGCGCGGATCGCGGCCCCGCCGTCCACTGCAAAAACCGCCGATTGCGCTCGCCGATCTTGTGCGCGCCGGACGCGGGTTTCTGCGCGCCGTTGTAGCGGCAGCAGCGGCTCGTTAACCGGCGTGGCGCAAGATGCGCCAATGAGCCTCAATCGCCGCCATTTCATAACCGTCGCCGCCGC
>DASUKT010000331.1:0-6006 GCA_036278575.1 Pseudolabrys sp.
GAACGGCATGAAAGCTCCGGATGACAAAGCAATGCCCTCCGCCAAACCGCGGACGCAGAGTTGGATCAAATCGATCACGGATATTGTCGTGATCGTGCTGGTGGTGATCGTCGCGAAAACGGCAATCGCTGAGCCTTACTACGTCCCCTCAGGCTCGATGGAGCCGACGCTAATGATCGGCGATGAATTGTTGGCGACCAAATACCCTTACGGTTACGGTTCGGCGTCGCTGCCGAACTTTATTGTGCTGCCGAACACGCCGCATGTTCTGGGCTCGTTGCCGAAACGCGGAGACGTGGTCGTGTTCCGCTGGCCCGGCGATCGTTCGCAAATCTGGGTCAAGCGAGTCATCGGCCTTCCGGGCGATCGGATTTCGCTAAGTGACGGCCGTGTGTCGATCAACGGCACGCCCGTCGGCATCCGTCCCGACGGCAGCGGGCAAGCAGAAAATGAAAACGGCGCCTTGATGCCGGCGGCGCGTTTTATCGAAACGCTGCCCGGCGGGCGCCAGCACACGATCTTCAAGCTTGCCGGAATCGATCCGCTCGACAACATGCCCGAAATCGTCGTGCCGCCCGGACGGCTGTTCGTCATGGGTGACAATCGCGACAACTCCGCCGACAGCCGCGTGCCCGTCCGCGCCGGCGGCGTTGGCATGCTTCCAGTGGATAATCTTGTCGGACGCGTCGAAGCGATCGTGGGCTCATGGGATCTTGGCATGATGCACAAGCCGATCTGGACGTGGCCATCCGGCTTGCGCCTGTCGCGTTTCTTTACAGCCGTGCATTGACGAAACGCTGAAGACTATCTCACCACGCCCGAAATGCAGCACGGTGCGCGCCGCGGACGCTTGATTCTGTTCTTCAGGTAGCAGCGCGCTCCCGCCGTGCCATACCCCGGCCGGCGGTATGTCCAGGCGCGGCAGTGCTTGTCGGATTCGCACGCGGTCTTGCATGCCGAACCGGCGGCATCGGCAGGCGTCTCGAAGTTTCGATAATCGCCGCCTGTACGGTCGATTGAGTATTCGACGGCGCCCAACCGCGGCTCGACGACGCCGGCGCCGCGCACGCCAGACACACAACATTTATCTGCCACCCGTGGCGGCACCTGATTTTTAAGCCAGCACGTCGCCGCCGTGTGAGCCGTGCGCGGATAGGAAAAGCTCCAGGCTTTGCACCTTTGATCGCGCTCGCACCGGCTGGCGCAGATCGACGGATCGCCCGAGCGGATGGAAAAATTCGTGTAATCGCTGCCACGGCGGTCGAAACCCGCCTGCGCCATGGCCTGACCGCGGGCCATCGCAAGGATGGCTAATGCGCTCAAAAACACCACGAAATAACGCATTCGCGCCTTATCCAAGCCCCCGATCGGCCCCACGGCTGCATGTTAACGTAGCCGCCAGGAAATGTGCAGATATGGCATGACACACACCGCTCCACGGGCCACTATGGCCTTTGGGGAAGGAAAAAGCTTTGATTTCCGGGATTTCAAACGCGCGCTCTTGCCGCCGCACGCCGGTGACATAAGGCGGCGTGGCTGAGCTGAATAATGCGTGCTGTATTTAATCGATTGCGTATCCGGCGTGAAAGCTTCGAGCGCTACGATCCCGTCGTCGCGGTTCTTTTCATCGTCCTTGCCGCGCTTGTGCTGACGACATTTCATTCCTACGCGATTTCAAACGACGAAGAAGTGCAGCAACACTACGGTGAGCTGATCATCGCCTATTATCGCAGCGGCTTCACCGATCAGGATGTATTTCACTACATCAATCTTTATTTGTATGGCGGCCTGTTCGACATCGTCGCGGTGTTGTTACAGCACGTCCTGACATTCATAGATCCCTACGATCTCCGCCACATACTTTGCGCGATGACCGGCGTTGCCGGTATCGGCGCCACATGGGCAACCGCCAGGCTGGTTGCGGGGCCGCGGGCCGGAATTATTGCCGCCGTCGCGCTCACGCTGTGTGGGCCGTGGTACGGCGCGATGTTCAATCACACAAAAGACATTCCATTCGCAGCGGCGATGATGGGCGCAACGTATTTCCTTCTGCGCGCTGCGCGCGACCTTCCCAAGCCGAGACACGGAGACGTGATCGCATTCGGCCTGCTGCTCGGCGCTGCGCTCGGCATGCGCGTGCTCGGCCTTTTGATGATTGGCTACGTCGCCATCGTCATTGCATTGCGGATGATCGGCATGGGGTATTTCGCGGCGGGCGCACGACGCGAGGGTTTGCGATTCTTCGCCCAGTCGGCAATCTCATTCGTGCCGGCGTTCGTTATCGGTTATCTCGTTATGATCGCGGCTTGGCCGTGGTCCGCGCTGTCGCCGCTTAATCCGATCCGCGGCCTCATCGATTTCGGTCACTTTCACTATCAGATCCAGACCGTGCTCGACGGCAGAGTCTACGAGATGGGTAACGTGCCGCGCTGGTACGTGCCGGTCTACCTGCTGATTAAATTGCCGCTGGTGATGCTCGCAGGCGCTGCAATATCGGCATTTTTTATAAGATGGGTCGGAGTACGCCGCGGCGGAATGCCCGCGTCGCGCCGTGAAATCGCCCTTCTTGCCTTTATCGCTTTGTTTCCGGTCATCTGCGAGGTGGTCGATCGGGGCCCCGCTTTTACCGGCATGCGGCATTTCCTGTTCGTCGTTCCAGTCGTGGCGACACTTGCCGGCATCGGCTTTGACCTCATGCTGACGTGGTTTGGATCACGGTCGCGCGCGGTCGCAATCGGTGCGTCGACTGCTTTATCTGCGGTGTTTGCATGGAATGCAGCGATCCTC
The DNA here is from genome assembly GCA_036278575.1 of Pseudolabrys sp. GTDB lineage: Bacteria > Pseudomonadota > Alphaproteobacteria > Rhizobiales > Xanthobacteraceae > Pseudolabrys. The sequence continues at coordinate 2,788 of DASUKT010000331.1, forward strand.
GTCGAGCTCCATCCCGATGAGTATCTCTATTACAATTCGCTCGTCGGCGGTCTCAAGGGCGCCGCTCCGCTCTACGCGACCGACTACTGGGTCAACATCATGCCGGAGGCTGTTCAGGACCTTGAGGCATTTGTCACGAAGCTCGACAAGAAAGACGGACGCGGGCGACGTTACACCGTCGCAGTGTGCGGTGAACGCCTGCCGTTCGAGAAGCGCGCCGATGCGCGGCTGCAATGGGTCGAGGATTGGCGCAAAGCCGATTTTTTTATCGCGCCGACCCACATGAATTGCGATCGTGCGCTTGACGGGAAAATCATCGCGACCATTCAACGTCTCGGCGCGCCGATTGGCGTCGTCAAGGATCGCCGCGCATTAGTAATGCCGCAAGTTGCAAGTCATCGTTAGGTGGAAAAGACGCGCCCGCCGGAATTGCCAGCGGGCGCGGGATCCGGCCGCGAGAGGGGATGATCGCGGTTTTCGGATCAGGCGGCCGATGAGAGGGATCGGCCGTTTCCGGATTGGCACATCACATCGCCTGGCGGGCAGGCCGGTCGGTGCGCGGACGCCTGAAGCCGTCCGGGCCCCGCTCCGGCTCGCGGCCTCGCCATTTGAGCACCGCGACGTTGCGCGCACGATTCGCGCGCCGTTCGTTCAAACGCTCGCTAAGCAAGCTGGTCGGATCTTCCCAAAACCGCGATGCAAAGGCATCGCGCACGTCCGCTTCCGTGAGGCCGATATCGCGCAGCATGTGGTCGTCGAGACTGACGAGGGTAATCGCGTCCCGGCGATGCCGGTGCGCCCGCACCATGGCTTTGATCCGACGCAAGCCAGCGGCCATCGCCGCGATAACAGCGCGGGTCACAGCACCTAAAGCGATCGGCACAACAGGGATATTCGTGGGCATAGCCGCCTCCATTCAATTCGCGTCCTGGGACTCCAAATCGCCCCGAACCGCCCTTGAGGCCACCCGAATTGCCCACCCGAATCCTCAAAAGCAGGGACACCTTCGAGGATTTCGATTGATTAGTAAAACGAATGTTTATAATGTAACCAATCATAAATAATGATGTTCTCGCGCGCCTTCGAGGATTCTGCCATGACTGCGCTCATCGATATCGACCAGCTCCGCACCTTCGTCGCCATTGCGGAAACCGGCAGCTTTACGAAAGCGGCCGAGGTCGTGAACAAAACCCAGTCCGCCGTCTCAATGCAGATGAAGCGGCTGGAGGAGCGCCTCGAGCGGCCGATCTTCGCCCGCGACGGCCGCGCCTCGAAACTTACCGACGACGGCAGCCGGCTGCTCGATTACGCGCGGCGCATCGTCAAACTCAACATTGAGACGCTGGCGGCGTTTTCGGAGACGGGACTCTCCGGCCGCGTGCGGCTCGGTGTGCCGGATGATTACGCCGATCGATATCTGCCGGAGATCATGGCGCGCTTTTCGCGCGCTTATCCGAGCGTCGAGCTCACCGTCATCTGCGAGCCGTCGGTCGATCTACTCGAACGCATCGACGTAAACGACCTCGACCTCGCCATCATCACCAATTGTGAATCGAAACGCGCCTCGGAAACATTCCGGCGAGAGCGCCTGTTGTGGGTGACCTCGAACCGACACGCGACGCATCTTGAAGAGCGGCTGCCGCTGGCGCTCGGGCGTCCGACATGCAGCTGGCGTCGCACGGCGATCGAGCGGCTGGAGGCGATCGGCCGCCCGCATCACATTCTTTATTCGAGTTCGAGCGCCGGCGCCGTTGCCGCCGCTGTCCTCGCGGGCCTTGCCGTCTCGGTACTGCCGGAATCCGGCTTGCGGCCCGGCATGCGCGTGCTCACCGCGGCCGACGGATTCCCCGAACTGCCGAGTTGTCGCATCGGCCTGGTGCGCAGCGCGCACGAAAGTTCGGCGCTTGCCGACGCGCTCGCCGGCCACATTATCTCGTCGCTCGACAATTTGTCGGAGCAGCAGGCGGCGGAGTAACGTCGCTCCGCACATTGGAGCCTCAACCGGCCTCATGGTGAGGAGCGCCCGCAGGGCGCGTCTCGAACCATGGGCCGCCCCATCCTTCGAGACGAGCGCTTCGCGCTCTCCTCAGGATGAGGGCGGGTCAGTACGCATATTCGTCGAAGATCGGCTCGACCGAGCCGCGCCATTCATTGTTGAACTTATCCAATAGTTCTTCCGCCGGAGTGATGCCGCGCGCAATCGATTCTTCGAGCGGGCGCAGATAACGGGTCTCGTCGCGGCCGTTGCGATCGAGGCGCTTGCGACGGGCAAGTCCTTGCGCACAAAGCTGCAATGTTTCTCTGGCCAACGAGAGCACGTTGCGACCCGCGATCTCCGCCTTGAAGCCGAGCTTCGGCACGTCGTCGCGCAACTTCCGCCGCTCCGCCGCGCTCCAGCCCTTCACGATGTCCCAGCACGCTGAAAGCGAGTCGTCGTCATAGAGCTGCCCGACCCAGTAGGCTGTAAGCGAAGGCAGCCGCCGCCACGGCCCACCATCGGCGCCACGCATTTCAAGAAAGCGCTTGAGCCGCACCTCGGGAAAGATGGTGCTCAGATGGTTGGCCCAATCCGAAATCGTCGGCCGCTCGCCAGGCAATTCGGCGAGTTTTCCGGCAAAAAAGTCTCTGAACGATTTGCCGGAAACATCGATGTACTTGTCGCCGCGCTTGACGAAATACATCGGCACATCGAGCGCGTAGTCCACCCATTTCTCGAAGCCCATGCCGGACTCAAACGCCCACGGCAGCATGCCCGCGCGCTGATTGTCAGTGTCGGTCCAGATTTGCGAACGGAACGAGAGAAAGCCGTTCGGTTTGCCCTCCGTAAACGGTGAGTTTGCAAACAGGGCTGTTGCAACAGGCTGCAACGCCAGCGCCACGCGCAGTTTGCGCACCATGTCGGCTTCCGAGGAAAAGTCGAGGTTCGCCTGCACCGTGCATGTGCGGTACATCATGTCGAGGCCGAGCGAACCGACCTTGGGCATGTAACTCGTCATAATCCGGTAGCGGCCCTTCGGCATCATCGGCATGTCCGCGCGCGTCCAGCTCGGCGTCATGCCGATACCGAGGAAGCCGATGCCGAGCGGGCGCGCGACCTCGCGCAACTGCGAAAGATGCGCGAACAATTCCGATGCGGTCTGATGCACGTTCTCGACCGGAGCGCCCGACAGTTCGAACTGTCCGCCGGGCTCGAGCGAGATCGCGCCGCCGCCGGTGACG
>DASUKT010000332.1:0-5998 GCA_036278575.1 Pseudolabrys sp.
ATTTTACCACAGTTTTGCAGGCAGCGCGTGCACTTGACCACAGCTTTAGCTGCGCGCCGGGCTCGCAGCGCAAGCTTCGGCGCGTCATCATCCATGGTGCGAATCGGCATGGCAAGATGTGTATTCACGTTGCGGGGGAACGCAGTCGTTCCTGACGCATTGCTGTGAACGGGGTGGCGGGCATGGGCCAACGGGCGATGATCTACGCAGCGGCATTTTGCGGGCTTTTGCTCGGCGGGTGCGCCGGGCCCGGTCCGGGCGTGACCGGCAACGATACGGGCGGCATTTTTCCGTGGTCACACGAAAGCCGGATCCATGCCCGCAAGATCGCAGCCGCACATTGCGCGCGCTACGACAAGCTGGCGCGTATCACGGCGGTGGTGCCTGGTTACGGCAACTACATCAGCTTTTCCTGCCGTTTCGATCGGCGCTACAGCCACTGAGATAAGCGCATCTATTCCCTGTCCGCGGTCCAGTCGCCGAGCACCGCCTGCACCAGAGCCAGCGCCGCAACGGCGGCCGTGTCGGCGCGCAAGATACGCGGCCCGAGCGAAAGGCGAACCACGCCGGGCTGCTTGAGCAACAAGGCGCGTTCCTGTTCGGCAAAGCCGCCTTCGGGGCCGGTCAGCACCGCCAGGGGTGAACGTACGCGGCCTGTCTCCAGCCGTGCTTGCTCCAGCGCTGTGACCGGATCGGCAATGTCGGCATCCTCGTCGCAGAACACCAGGAGGCGCTCCGGCGGACGCGCGAGCAGCATCTTTGCGAAATCGATGGGCTCGGCGATCTCCGGCAGGGCGAGAACTCCGCACTGCTGCGCGGCTTCAATTGCGTTGGCGCGCATACGGGCAAGGTTCACGCGCGCAACCTGGGTGTGCTGCGTGATGACCGGCTGCAGGCGTGAGGCTCCCATTTCGACCGCTTTCTGCACCATGTAATCGAGCCGCGCGTGCTTGAGTGGCGCAAAGAGAAAATGCAGATCGGAAGCGGCAGGCTGCGGCCGGGCCTGTGTCCCGACTTTAAGCCCCGCGCGCTTGCCGGACCCGGCCAGATTGCCGTTCCACTCGCCGTCGCGTCCGTTGAACAGCAGAACCGTGTCGCCTTGCTTGAGCCTCAGTACGTTGCCAAGGTAATTGGACTGCGCCGGGTCGAGCGGTACGTCAGCCCCGGCCGAAAGTGGCAAATCCGTGAACAGGCGCGGACTTTGGAAATCGTAGCGGGCCATCGAAACTCGCCATTATGATAGCGCCCGAGGCGCGACTTATGGGCACCCAGTAAATAACCCGGAGGGGACGGCGGCACCTTGCCGCTTTCCCGACGCATAGGGTCCGCTGTTAATACGCCACATTGAATCGTTCTACCGCTATAATGCAGACCGATCTGGGAGAGCATAGAGCCATGAACTTGCGACAGAAGCTTGCTGTCGCCGCTGTCGCGACGTCGTTTGTCGCCGCGCCTGCGGCCGCGCAGTTTCAGCCCGCGATGCCGCAACAACAGCCACCGTGCTTTAAAGAGTTCGCGGCGCTGCGTGACGATGCTGTCAAGAAGGCCGACGCGATCCGGGCGGCGGAAAAGAAAAAAGTACCGCCGACCGAGGCCTGCAAGCTGTTGACGGCGCTCGCCGCCGCGCAGAACAAAATGCTGAAATACGCGAAAGCGAATGCGACCTGGTGCGGCATCCCGCAACAGATTATCGGTGAAATCTCAACCGGTCATAAGCAGGCGGACAGCATCCGTGCGCGCGTCTGCAAAATAGCCGCGAATCCGCCGCGCCCGCGCGGCCCGACAATGAGCGACGCACTCGGCGTCTCCGCAATCCCCGATGCCGGTAACATCAAAAAGGGACACGGCACGTTCGACACGCTCACCGGAACTCCGCTCGGGGCCAAATGAGCGCGAGCGGCGGACGTGTGGCCGACGCGACCGGGAATTGGGTCGACAGCCTCGCTCCTGCTTTCACACGTCCCTATTTGCGGCTCGCGCGGCTCGACCGGCCGATCGGCTCCTGGCTGCTGTTGCTGCCGTGCTGGTGGTCTCTGGGCCTTGCCGGCGTCAGCGCAAATCATTTGCCGAACCCCTGGCACGTCGTCTTGTTCTTCATCGGGGCGTTCGCAATGCGCGGCGCGGGCTGCACGTGGAACGACCTCGTCGACCGCGAGCTTGATGCAAAGGTGGAGCGCACGCGCTCCCGGCCCATTCCTTCCGGTCAGGTAACCGCGGCGCAAGCAGCGCTATTTCTGCTGTTGCAAGCGTTGATCGGCTTGCTCGTGCTCATCCAGTTCAACGGCTTCACGATTGGGACCGGGCTCGTCTCGCTTACGGTCGTTGCGATCTATCCATTCATGAAGCGCATCACGTATTGGCCGCAGATCGTGCTCGGCCTCGCCTTCTCATGGGGCGCGCTGATGGGATGGCCGGCCATTTTCGGGCGGCTCGACTGGCCGGCACTGGTGCTTTACGCGGGCTCAATTGCCTGGGTGATCGGCTACGACACCATCTACGCCCACCAGGATCGCGAGGACGACGCGCTGATCGGGATCAAATCGACCGCGCTTTTATTTGGCGAACGCACGCGGCTAATGCTGGCGATCTTCTATGCGATTGCAGTCGTGCTGATTGGCGCTGCGGGATTCATGGCCGGTGGCGAATTGATCTTCGCCCTCGGCATGATCGCCTTCGCGGCGCATCTGGCGTGGCAGGTCGTGCGCCTCGACATCAACGATCCGGCACACTGCCTGATGCTGTTCAAGTCGAACCGCGATGCCGGCCTGATCCTGTTCCTGGCGCTGCTGCTCGAGACGGTGTTCTAGCCTGTTGACATATTGACATATTTCGTTATATGTCTTGACATATGATCGAGCGCACCACCGTCCGCCTGCCCCGTGAGTTGCTCCGCCGCGCCAAGCGCAAGGCGGCCGACGAGGGCCGCACGCTGACTGCGTTGATCGAGGACGGCCTGCGGCTGGTGGTCTCTGGGGATGCAAAAGCTTCGCCTCCGAAACGAGTCATGCCGCGCGTGAGCAGAGCGACGGGTGGCCTCCTGCCGGGCGTGGACATCACGAAGTTTTCCGACATCCAGGAGCAGGATGACCTCGAATATGCCGAGCGGCTTAAACGCGGCTTCAAATGATTTTGCCTGACGTAAACGTTCTCGTTTACGCGTTCCGCCCCGAAGTCGAACATCACGCGGTTTGCCGTAGATGGCTGCGCGAGGTTATTTTCGGCACCTCACAGTTTGGGATGTCGCACGCGGTGCTTGCCGCAGTTGTGCGCATCACGACTAACCATCGAATTTACAAAGAGCCCAGTTCGCTAACCGACGCTGTCGGCTTTTGCGAAGATCTCCTCGGTCAGCCGCACTGCCGGCTCATCGAGCCGGGCGCCCACCACTGGGATATTTTCAAGCACCTTTGCATCGAGACGAACACCACCGGGGGCCGCGTCACCGACGCTTGGTATGCCGCGCTTGCCATCGAATGGGGGTGCGAGTGGATTACATTCGATCGTGACTATGCGCGGTTTCCCGGCCTGAAGTGGAGCATACCTGCCGCGTAGCGCAACGTCGCATTCCGATTGCCTACCGGCTGAAGGCACTCCGCCCGGATACCCGTGAGCGCCGGATCGAACCCGTTGTTCTGACGTCGTCGTCTCTCTCCACGACATAGCCGTCTTCGCCGGGCACCGCGATCGGCGTCTTGTCGGCACGCTTGCGGATCGAGCCGGTGTAAGCCGGACCGCGATGCGTCGCGGCGTAATGCGCGCGCGCTTTCGCGGCAGCGACCTCGCCCGGAATTGCATTCGGCCGGCACGGATGCCGTCCGCTTGCACGCCGCATCAGATCAACGTGGATGTGATTGTAGTGATAGATGTTGTAGCCCGGCGCGAGCACGGTGGTGAACAGATCGCAGGCCGAGAGTTGCACGTCGTGCAGAAAGCCCTGCTCTTCCGGCGTCCCGTGCCAGCCATCCTTGACGGTGATCTTGCGGCCGTCGGCAAGCGTGAAGCCGGCAACATCGAGCGCATTGCCGAAAGCGTGCTCGGAGATGGTCGACGTGCCCGAGCCCACCATCTCGCGGCACGAATAGGACGAAATCTGCTTGATCTCGATCACGGGCGAGCCGAACCAGCGCATCGCGGCCGGCTGCACGCCTTCGGCAACCCAGTGGTCGAGCGCCGAGACGAGCGGACAGGCGAGCGTCGCCGGTGGCGTTACCTGCGCCATCGCATTCGACGCTGCGGAGGCGCGCGGCGGACCGAGCGGAGGTGGCGAATAGTTGGGCGCATTATAGGCCGGACGTGTTGGCGGATAAGAGGGCTGCCGCCCGGATGGCAGAACGGCGTCATCCGGAATGTCATCGGCGCGGCGCGGTTGGTATTGCGGCTGCGGCTGATAGCGCTGCGAGTTGTAGGCCGGTTGGGTTGGCGGATACCGTTGCGGCTCATAGCCAGGACGTGTCTGCGGATAACTTTGCATGTCGCTCGGATCTGGCTCGTCCACAACGTCGTCGGGTGGCGCCTCAACACCGGGCGGTTCGATCGACAGCGGCGCGCCGGACGGCGCATAGTTTGACGGTACAGGCTGCGCATACGTTGGCGGCGGGTAAGCCGGCTCATTCACCGGCCAGCGTGGCATCCGATTGCCGTATGACGCATTGGGAATGGAAGCTGGTGGCCGCAGGTTGTCGCTGTAGCTCATGGCCGGCGACTCTTCACCCAGCGCGCTGACCTTGAGCGGGAAATCGGCGCCGCAGATCCCCGGTCCCTCGATAGATTTTATCTGCACGGCGCCGGCGCCGAGCCTCACGTCGCCGGATTTCAGGCACGCGAGCTCGGCATCGTGCCGCCACGGTTCGCGCTCGCCGAATTGCATGAAGCCGTGGCCGCAGCCGGCAAGCGCGACGAGAACAAACGTACCGGACAGGCCGAACCAGACGCCCCGCTTCATCCCGCAAAAATGCGGGCAGTTTCTTTAACGAGGCATCAACGCTGTCGATGTGCGAATTTGTTAAGGATAAGGAAGTGTTTCACGTCAGAACCCAGTAATCAGTGATCGGCAATCAGATGCCATCTGAAACCGATTACTGATGGCTGAATACCGATTACGCCGCCTCTGTCCTCGCCGCCGTTGCATTGTAATTGAGGATCGGCGCGAGCCAGCGCTCGCACTCGGCGATGGTCCAGCCTTTGCGCCGCGCATAATCTTCGACCTGATCGCGCTCGATGCGGCCGACGCCGAAATAGTGGCTCTCCGGATGACTGAAATAGAGCCCGCACACCGACGCGCCCGGCCACATCGCAAAACTTTCCGTGAGTTTTACACCGACGCGATCGGCCTGCAGCAGCTCGAACAACGTGGCCTTTTCGGTATGATCCGGCTGCGCCGGATAGCCGGGCGCCGGGCGGATGCCGCGATATTTCTCCGTGATCAAATCCGCGTTCGACAACGCTTCATCCGGCGCATAGCCCCAGAATTCCTTGCGCACGCGCTGGTGCAATCTTTCCGCAAAAGCCTCTGCCAAACGGTCGGCCAGCGCCTTGGTCATGATCGACGAATAATCGTCGTTCGCAAGCTTGAAGCGGTCGGCGATTTCATCCTCGCCGATGCCGGCGGTCACCGTGAAGGCGCCGATATAATCGGGAACGCCGCTGTCGCGCGGCGCGATGAAATCGGCCAGCGCGGTGTTTGAGCGCCCTTCCCGCTTCGACAATTGCTGGCGCAGTGAGTGCAACACGGTGATCGGGCTGCCGCGGTTTTCATCGCCGAACACCAGCACGTCGTCGCCTTCAGCCTGCGCCGGCCAGAAGCCGCAAACCGCGCCCGCCTTGAACCATTTCTCGTCGATGATCCGCTTGAGCATGACCTGCGCATCGTCGAACAGATTGCGCGCCGCTGCACCGAACTTTTCGTCACTGAGAATGGCCGGATACTTGCCGTTCAACTCCCACGTCGAAAAGAACGGCGTCCAGTCGATGCAATCGATGAGCTCGGCAACAGGAAAGT
>DASUKT010000333.1:0-5353 GCA_036278575.1 Pseudolabrys sp.
CGACGGGATCTGCGCCGGCGCCGGGTCGATTACTTTCACCAGCGACTTCTTGCCCTTCTCGGCATCCATGACCTGACCAAAGAGCTTTGCCGGCAGGTCGAGATAGACGCCGCCGGGGCGGCCCGACACTGCCGCGCGGATTGCGCGCGCAAGGCCGATGCCGATGTCCTGTGCATGCAGCACGCGGAACGCGGCTTTGCAAAGCGGCTTCGCGATCGCGAGTTGATCCATCTCTTCGTAGTCGCCCTGCTGAAGATCGACGACTTCGCGCTCGGACGAGCCGGACATCAGGATCATCGGAAAGCAATTGGTTGTCGCGTGCGCGAGCGCAGTCAGCCCGTTGAGGAATCCGGGCGCGGACACCGTAAGGCAGACGCCGGGCTTCTTTGTCAGGAAGCCTGCGATCCCTGCCGCATATCCTGCGTTCTGCTCGTGGCGGAATGAGAGGACGCGAATACCAGAGGCTTGCGCCATACGGCCAAAATCGGTGATCGGGATGCCCGGCACGCCATAGATCGTCGTCAGGCCGTTGAGCTTGAGCGCATCGATGATGAGGTGAAAGCCATCGGTTAGTTCCTGCTCTGTTTCAGCGGCATTTCCACCGGCGTTTTTTTCTTTGAGGGCTGCGTCAGCCATGGGAATCTCCCGTAATCAGTTGACCGTTTCGCGCGTGACGGCACGCATCGGATGAATTTCGCATTTGAATCCGCGGTTTGACTTCATCGCGGGATCGTTATCGGCAAAGGCGCGCGCGCCGGGCTCGTCAGGCGCCGAAATCACGCCCATGCCGAATGGACCTGCCGGATCGAGCACCGGCCCGAACACGACGACCTCGCCACGGTCGAGCTTCGCTTTCCAGTAGCCGACGTGCTCTTGCATCATTCGTTTTTCGGCGTCATTCATATCTGCCGCAAACGACGGACGCGGTGGGACAAGCTTGAGGAAAAAGTTCGGCATCGTCAGTCCAGGTAATCGGCGTATTTTTCGACGTGCTCGGCGAGGCCGAGCGCATGGTCGCGGACGAGTTGCTCCGCGCGCGCGGTGTCGCGCTTCTCAAGCGCCTCGATGATGCTCATGTGATCCCGGATCGACCGATCGACGCGGTCTTTTTCGACGATGGTCTTGCGGCGGATCATGCGCATATGCGTGAAAAGATTTTCCGCCATGTCGATCAGCACGCGATTACCGCTCATGCGGATGATCGACTGATGAAACTCGATGTTGACTTCCGAGTATTCATCCAGATGCGCGCGCAGCGCCCCGCGCTCGAAGGTCGTAAACATGCGGCGCAAGGACGCGATGTCCGCATCAATCGCGTTTTCTGTGATGAGACGCGCCGCCATACTCTCAAGCGCCGCCCAGGCAGTAATCAGCTCGATGACCTCGCGCTTAGTCTTGCGCACGACATAGATGCCGCGCCTCGGCACGGAACGGACGAAGCCTTCGCTTTCAAGCTGCGCCATCGCCTCTCGTACCGGCGTCCGGCTGATGCCGAAATCCTGCGCCAGCTTCCGCTCGTCCAGCCGGATGTCACTGCGGCTGCGGTAAATGTCCATTGCGACGATCGCATTTTTCAACGCGACATAGGCCTTGTGCTTGAAACTCGAAGTCGCCTCGATCGGCGCCAACGCCGGCTGAAGCGACGCCGCCGATTCAGCGGTCGAAGCTCCATTGCGGTTACGCCCGCGAACGTGTCGGGAGGGCCGTTCGGGATTATCCATGCTGGTATACAGTATTCCAGTTCACCGCCCAGGCGCAACCCCACCGTGGACAGAACCCATGCAGCGCCGGCCTACTCGGCCGGGCGCAGTCCCTTGTTCGCACCGCGCAGCCGGTTCCAGCCATTCTGAATCTGCGACCAGAACAGCGCGATGAGGCCGAGCGTCATGATCGTGCTGACGAGGCCGTTCGACCAGAACACGGTGAGACTGCCTTGTGAGGCCAAGAGCGATTGCCGGAAAGCTTCTTCCGCTTTGTCGCCCAGCACGATCGCAAGGACCATCGGCGCGAGCGGGTAGTTGGTCTTTTTCATGAAATAGCCGGCGATGCCGAACACGACCATCATCACCACGTCGAACGTATTGTTGTGCACCGTGTAGGCACCGATCGCGCAGAACACCATGATGATCGGCGCAATCACGCTGAAGGGAATTTTCAGGATCGAGGCGAACAGCGGCACGCACGTCAGGACGATGAGCAGTCCGACGATGTTGCCCATGTACATGCTGGCGATCAGGCCCCACACGAAGTCTTTCTGTTCGACAAACAGCAGGGGACCGGGCTGCAAGCCCCAGATCAGCAGACCTCCGAGCAGCACCGCAGCTGTCGGCGAGCCCGGAACGCCGAGCGAGATCATCGGCAGCAGTGCCGAGGTGCCGGCAGCGTGGGCCGCAGTCTCGGGCGCCACGACGCCTTCAATTTCGCCGGTCCCGAATAAATGCCCGCGCTTGGAAATGCGCTTGGCGATGCCATAGCTCATAAATGACGCCGGCGTCGCGCCGGCGGGGCTGATGCCCATCCAGCAGCCAATCACGCAGGAGCGCAGGGAAAGCAGCCAAAACTTCGGCAATGTCTTCCAAGTCTGCAACACGACTTTCAGGTTTAACTTGGTCACTTTGCCGCGGAAGCTCAGCCCCTCTTCCATGGTCAACAGGATTTCGCCGATGCCGAACAGACCGATCACGGCGATCAGGAAGTCGAATCCATTCAACATCTCCGGAAAACCGAACGTCATTCGCAATTGCCCGGTCATCTGGTCAAGCCCGACCGCGCCGAGACCGAAGCCCAGCATCATCGATGCAATCGTCTTGAACGGCGGCTCTTTGCTCAGGCCGACGAAACTGCAAAACGCGAGGAAATAAACCGAAAAGATTTCCGGCGGGCCAAACCGCAAGGCAAAGCTCGCGACCAGCGGCGCAACCAATGTTATGACGATGACGGCGAACAAGGCGCCGACGAAGGATGATGTGAACGCCGCCGTGAGTGCCTCGCCGGCTTTGCCTTTTTGTCCCATCGGGTAGCCGTCGAAAGTTGTGGCCACCGACCATGGTTCGCCGGGAATATTGAACAAGATCGAGGTAATCGCGCCGCCGAACAATGCGCCCCAGTAGATGCAGGAGAGCATGATGATGGCCGAGGTCGGCGACATCGAGAAGGTAAGCGGCAGCAGGATCGCGATGCCGTTGGCGCCGCCTAGTCCCGGAAGCACGCCGACGATCACGCCGAGCACGATTCCGATAACCATCAGCAGGAAGTTGAACGGCTGCGCAACGACTGCGAACCCGTGGAAAAGATTGGCAATGTCCTGGAGCATATCCGTGTCTCGTGATTATCGCCGTGTAGGCAGCGCGTCGCGCGCCCTGGCCGTTTTCAGTATCCCAACCAGTTCTCAAGCGGCCCTTTGGGCAGCGGAACCAGAAACCAGATCTCGAATGTCACGAAGGTCAGGATCGGCACGAGGATCGCAATCAGAGCGACCATCAGCCAGCTGTAGCGGCCAAACCAACGCATGAAGACGGCAATCAGCAGCGCCGACGATACGTATATGCCGATGTAAGGCACCAGCCCGACATAGATCGCGGTCGGCACCAGGACCGAAAAAACCTGCCGGAGCTGGCCCCATTCGGCAAACAGCTTTGTGCCATCCATACGGCGGATTACCGTCGCCAGATTGACGACACACGAGATCAGTACGATCAGGCTGACGTAGAACGGGAAAAAACCGGCCCGCGGGCCATCCGAACCCCAGCCAATGCCGTTCTGCAGGCTTCCGTAAATCCCGATCAGCGCAAGAACCGCCATCGCGATCGCAACGCCGACTTCAACGCTGCGATGGGATGGGCCTGCGCCGCTGGCCTCATTGACGCTTTCGCTCATAAAAGGTCCCCAAAGAAGCTGCGGCGGGATCACCGCCGCAGCTCAGGTTGTTGTTGATTATTTCTTCGCGAGGAAGCCGGCCGATTTCATCAGACCTTCATGCAGCTTCTCGGCATCGGCGACCCATTTCACGAACTGGTCGCCGCTCATGAACGTCTGGTTGAAGGCGCCGTCGTTCATCAGCTTCTTCCACTCCGGCGTCTCACGAACCTTCTTCATCAGATCGACGTAGTAGGCAACTTCTTCCTTGCTCACGCCGGGCGGCATGAAGAAGCCGCGCAGCATCAGATATTCGACGTTGATGCCCTGCGACTTGCAGGTCGGGATGTCGTTCCACGACATGTTGCCGGCAATCTTATCGTGATAGTCGAGCTTCTTGCTGTCGAACACGCACAACGGCCGCAGTTTGCCGGCGCGCCAGTGCGCCACCGCTTCGATCGGATTATTGACGGACGAATTGATGTGGTTGCCGACGAGTTGAACAGCGACGGTGCCGCCGCCTTTATAGGGAATGTAGGTCATCTTCTTGCCGGTCGCCTTCTCAAGCGCGACGGTGATGATCTGGTCTTCCTGCTTTGACCCGGTGCCGCCCATCTTGAAGTGACCATCGGGCGCGGCCTTGATAGCGGCGATGTAGTCCTTCGCCGTCTTGTACGGCTCGTCCGCGTTCACCCACAGAACGAATTCGTCGAGCGCCATCATCGCGACCGGCGTCAAATCCTTCCAGTTGAAAGGAATGCCGGTAGCAAGCGGCGTGGTGAACAGGTTCGAAAGTGTGATGATGAGCTTGTGCGCGTCGCCCTTCGAATTCTTCACATCGAGGAATCCCTCGCCGCCCGCGCCGCCGGACTTGTTGATCACGACCACCGATTGTTTGGACAGATTGTGTTTCGTGACGATTCCTTGAACGGCGCGCGCCATCTGATCGGCGCCGCCGCCCGTTCCTGCAGGAACGACGATTTCGATCGGATGGGTGGGCTCCCACGCGTGGGCCGGCGCGGTCAGCGCCGCGGCACTGCCAAAGCAGATGGCAACGCCCAAACTTAGACTTCGTGCGTATGAGGGCATCAAATCCTCCCGTTGGTTGTTTTTTCTCGTAATCCGGGCTCGTAAGAAAGACCCGTTAGGTAGTCTTGCTTATCGATAGCCTATCCAATCACGATTATACATAATTATCTACGCATCAGTTGCGGAACGGAGCCTTGCGCGCCGCGCTGCCTTGCCGCACATGCCGCTGCAGCGCAGCAGCCAATTTCCAGCAAAAAGGCGGATTAACTTCCAGCAAAAAAGGCGATCGGCTCCGTAACGAAAACAGGCTCCCGCTTGCCGGTTTCCGAGGGCTTTCGTTGGCGGACGCGGCCCCAGATAAAGCGCTTGATACGCAAAATGCGCACGCCGGCGGTAAATTGGAACCGATAAGGACCTGAATTCCGGAATGCCCCAGAACGACTTAGGCCCGGCAAAAGCCGGGCCTAAG
>DASUKT010000334.1:0-18911 GCA_036278575.1 Pseudolabrys sp.
GACAGCGCCGCCAAAATCGATGTCTCGGCGCTCAAGGCGGATACGGCCCGCATCGTCCGCGCGGTTTCGCTCGATCACGGCAAGGACGGCGAGGCAATCGTGCGCATCAGGTTGGTGCGTCCGCAGCTTGCCTCGCTTGTCGCGGATGGGCCGGCCTGGAATTTGACCATCGGGGACTCCGTCATTGGCCGCACGCGGCCGCTTGGCATCGCACGCAATATCGTCGGCCACGGCCGAGCAAGCATTACGATTCCCATCGATGAACCGAAAAAGATCCATCACATCATCGACCCCGACATGGGCGACAGCTTGCTGGTGGTCACCGCACTCGGCCCGGCGCGCGGATTTCTCAAGGAACAGGATTTTGTCGAACTGCGCACGCTTGAGTCGACGCAAGGCGTGATCATTCAGCCCATCGCCGACGATATTTCCGCCGAGCTTGCGGTAGATAAAATCGTCGTCAGCCGGCCCGGCGGTTTGACGATTTCAGCCGCGGAATTGAATGGCCGCGGGTCGGGAATGTTTCAATCGCTCAATTTCGATACCCAACTGTGGAAATACAACAGGAAAGTCAAATTCAGCGCGCGGCAGTCCGAACTGATCAATACCGCCGCAGGAGCGCCGGAGCGGCGGCGTAATCCGGCCCGGTACAATCTTGCACGTTTCTATCTCGCGCGCGGACTCTCGGCAGAGGCCGGTGCGGTGGCGACGGTTGCTCTTGGGGATCAGAAGGGTGGCGGCGATGAGGTGTCCGGCCTTGTGCTCAAAGGCGTGGCCGATGTGCTGATGCATCGGCCGGAAGCGGCGCTCAAGACGCTTTCGGATCCGCAGATCGGCGACCAGCACGATGCGCCGATTTGGCGGGCGATGGCCTACACCCAGATGCGCCGGTGGGACGACGCACGCGACAACTTCAAGAATGTCGGCGGTTCGATGGCGGCTCTGCCGATCGAGCTGCAACGGCTCGCATTGATGGCGGCGGCACGGGTCGCAATCGAGGTCACCGATTTCAGTGGCGCTGCGAAGATCATGGATGAAATCGCGACGCTCGGCATTCCACCCAGAATGCAACCGTCGATTTCGGTTCTGACGGGGCAGCTCGACCAAGGGCTCGGCCGCAACGAGGGAGCGTTGGAGGCCTATCACAAGGCTGTCGAATCAGACGACCGACGCGCCGCCGCCGAAGGCCGCCTCCACGAAATTGAATTGAAATTTTCGTCGGGCGAGATGCCGCGTGACGAGGCCATTCGTGCACTCGAGACGCTGACCACGATATGGCGCGGCGACGACACAGAAGTGGATGGGCTCAAGCTTCTTGCCCATCTCTATACGGAAGAGAAACGCTACCGTGACGCCTTCCATGTCATGCGCAGCGCGATGATGGCGCACCCGAACTCCGAGGTCACGCGTCAAATCCAGGATGAGGCGGCGGCAACTTTCGACAAGCTTTTTCTTGATGGGGTAGCCGATTCGATGCCGCCCGTCGAAGCGCTGGGGTTGTTCTATGACTATCGCGAGCTCACACCGATCGGCCGCCGCGGCGATGAAATGATTCGCAAACTGGCCGATCGCTTGATTTCGGTCGATTTGCTCGACCAGGCGGCCGAATTGCTGCAGCACCAGGTCGATCATCGGTTGCAAGGGGCCGCGCGCGCCCAGGTTGCCACTAAACTTGCCGTCATCTACCTGAAGAACCGCAAAGCGGATCGTGCGCTTAAAGCGTTGCAGTCGACCCGTTCGGTCGGCCTCTCCAACGAACTGCGCGATCAGCGCCTGCTGCTCGAGGCGCGCGCGCTGTCTGAACTCGGCCGCCACGAACTCGCGCTTGAAGTCATTGACGACCTCAAGAGCCGCGAAGCAACCCGCCTTCGGTCGGACATTCTGTGGGCGGCTCAGCGGTGGCGCGAGGCGGCCGAGCAGATCGAATTGCTTTACGGCGACCGTTGGAAGGATTTTGCTCCGCTGACGGAAGCGGAACGCCAGGACATTTTGCGCGCTGGGATCGGGTATGCGCTCGGTGAGGATGCGATGGGCTTACAGCGTTTCCGCGAAAAGTATGCGCCGAAAATGGCCAGCGGTCCTGATCGCCGTGCTTTTGACGTCGTGACCGCTCCGATCGGAACGAGTGGTTCCGAATTCCGCGATGTGGCGCGGCGCATCGCCAGTCTCGACACGCTGGATGCTTTCTTGCGCGACATGCACAAGCGTTATGCGGACGCGAGCCCGGTTTCGCCCGCCAAGCCCGCCGCGACAAACGCGAAAGACACGCAGCCCGCGCCGCCGACAGCACCGGCCACCCAGCCGGCAAAGTTAAACCCCAACGAGGCGGTCACAAAAGCGCCGGTGCCCAATCCCGCGTCTCTGTTGTTGCCGTCGAAAATTCCCCAGGGCGTTCCGCTAAAGCCCGATCCGGCGCCGACCGGCTCGATCACCCGGCTGCAACTCCCTCGCTTTCACATCGAGGGCCGCCGCTTCTAAGTCCCGTAGCTCTGGATCAGAGAGCCGGCCACGAGGCTCCAGCCGTCCACCAGGACGAAGAAAATCAGCTTGAACGGTAGTGACACGACGACAGGCGGCAGCATCATCATGCCCATGGACATGAGCACTGAAGCGACGACGAGATCGATAATGAGGAAGGGAAGGAAAAGCAGGAATCCGATCTCGAACGCGCGCTTGAGCTCGGAAATCATGAAAGCCGGCACCAGCACGCGCAGCGACAAATCTTCAGGCTTGGCGGGCGCCGCTTCCTTCGACATGTCGATAAAAAGTTTGAGGTCCTTTTCGCGCACATTCTTTTCCATGAACGCACGCAACGGCTGCGAGCCGCGCTCGAAAGCCTGCTCGGTCGTGATCTGATTGGCGAGCAGCGGCTTTACGCCGGCATCGTAACCGCGTTGAAGCGCCGGCCCCATCACGAATGCGGTCAGGAATAAGGCGAGCGAGACGATAACGGCGTTGGGCGGCGCGGTGGCGGTGCCGAGCGCGGTGCGCAGCAGCGATAACACCACAACGATCCGCGTGAATGACGTCATCATCACGAGGATCGAAGGTGCAAGCGACAACACGGTAAGCAGCGCGATCATCTGGATCACGCGCTCCGTCAGTCCGCTGCCTTGACCGAGATTGACGCTGATATTCTGGGCGGCGGCGGGCGTCACCGCCGCCGTCACCATCACCGCTACTCCAACCGCCACCGTCACCAGACGGACACGGCGGTTGGAACCGCGTGTCACGATTTTCCTAAAGGACGGCCCAACAAGCTGGCCATCTCCTGTTCGAGGTTGTCGAAGGAAGACTTCACGGATGCTGGATCCGGCGATTTCGGCTCCGGCTTTTGTTCGGTCTTCGTCTCCAGTTTCGGTTCGACGCGCGGCTTGAAATCGCGGCTGGGCGCGCGCGCCGGTTCAACAGGCTTGACGGGAGGCGCCGCCGACGGCACGGCAAGGGGATCGGTGACCGGCGGTCGGTTTTCCGGCGGTCGCCGCAGGGCCGCCTCGAGCTGCAGAGCCATTTCTGCAAGGTTGTGGTCGGTCTGCGGTGGCGCTGCCGGAGCAGGGGGCGTTACACGAACAGGCTCCGGTCGCACCGGGGGCGTTTCAGGTGCAACTTGGTTCGGCGCTGGAATGTCATCCGTGGAGGGACGCGCTCGCGCGCCTGGTTCGGCCGCCAGCCACGGCTCGTCGGTGACACTGGCACGAGTCGGACGCGCCGCCGGCTCACTTGCCGGCTGCAGCGGCCACGGCGTTTCCGCCTGCGGCGCAAGGCGCGGCTCGGCCAGATTTCGCGCAGGTTCGCGTGCATTTGCGGCGCGCACGATGTTCGACTCGATCACCAT
This sequence comes from Pseudolabrys sp., assembly GCA_036278575.1. GTDB lineage: Bacteria > Pseudomonadota > Alphaproteobacteria > Rhizobiales > Xanthobacteraceae > Pseudolabrys. The sequence goes on from DASUKT010000334.1 coordinate 3,836, forward strand.
GTCTGACGGTCCGATCATCAACAGGTGCTCGACATTGTCGCGGCGAATAAGAACGAGACGCCTGCGTCCATCGACCGTCGCAGCATCAATGACCGCAAGCCGCGGCTGACGTCCGCGCGCCGAACCACCGCCGAGTCTGCTTGCGCCAAAGCGACGCATCAGCCAAGCGGTCAATCCGATAAGGCCAAGCACGACCAGGAAGGCGATAAAAAAGCGCGCCGCCAAGGGAAAGTCGGTGCCGAACACAGATGAAAACATCAATGCGCTCCATACTGCGCGCCTCGGCACACCCGGTGGGAATCGGCCGAATGGTTAACGCCGCAGGCACTATTTGCCGTCCCGAATACTAACAGATGATTAACAGGACGACCCGCTTTTCCGGCTCGTTGCCGGTTGTTCGGCAGTTCTCATGGTAAACGTGTCCTGAACATGGCCGCGCCGTGACGCTGGCCCTTTACCCGCCATTAACCATACGCCCGGCAAAGTCTGCCTACCGCGGCCGAGCCGCGGGGAGGGTTCGGCTATGGCGATCGTCGATATTCCGATCTTTTCGATGTTGCGTACTCGCATGCAATGGGGCCAGGAGCGCCAGCGCGTCCTTGCCGAAAACATCGCGAATGCCGACACGCCTAATTTCCGCCCGCACGACCTGGTGCCCCCAAGTTTCGGTTCGACGCCGACAAACTCTCCAGGCAGTCCTTCGGTCGTGCTTGCGCAGACCGAGCCGGGACACTTTGGCGGCTCGGATGAGCCTTCCGCAATATTCCGCAGCCGCAAAGACGAGGGTTACGAGGTGCGGCCTGCCGGCAATTCGGTCAGCCTCGAAGATGAGATGATGAAACTCGCTTCGAACCAGATGGATTACCAGACCGCGGCCGCGCTTTACACCCGCAGCCTCAACCTCCTCAAAACGGCGCTCGGCAAAACGTCGTGACTGCATTTCCGGTGGGCGACGCAATGGCAAGGAACTGAGCCGTGGATTTCTTCAGGACAATGGCGATCGCCGCTTCCGGCTTGCGCGCGCAAGCAGGCCGGATGCGCATCATTTCGGAAAACGTTGCCAACGCGGATTCGACGCCGACCGCACCCGGGGGCGATCCCTACCGGCGCAAGATCGTGACGTTTCGTTCGGAGTTCGACCGCGCATTGGACGCCCGACTTGTCGAGCTTGGACGCGTGAGCCTGGACACCTCGGCATTCCGCGTGAAGCACGAGCCGGGTCATCCCGCCGCCGATGCAAACGGCAACGTCAAATATCCGAACGTTAATCCGCTGATCGAAATGACGGATATGCGCGACGCCCAGCGCTCCTATGAAGCGAATGTCAACGTCATCAGCGCAACGCGCCGCATGATCCAACGCACCATCGACATCCTCAAAGCCTGAACAGGTTGACACATGCCGACACCACTTGCCGCCGCCGGCGCTTACGCCAGCACTGCACGCCTCACCTCAGATCCGGCGCTTGCTCGCGCGCTCAAGCCGCAAACAACCGATGCCGCCGACACGAGCTTTGCCTCCGTGCTCAAGGACGCGCTGGGTGCGGTTAGCGAGGCGGGACAAAAATCCGACGCGCAAGCAAAAGCGATGGTCACCGGCAAAGGCAATATGGTGAACGCGGTGACGGCAGTGGCGGAGACGGAGGTTGCAATCGATGCGATCGTTGCCGTGCGCGACCGTGTCATTGCCGCCTACGAAGACATTATGAAGATGCCGATCTGACGCTGAGGCAGGACGGACGGAGAAAAACGCACCATGACCGGAGCCGAAGTCCTCGACGTTGCACGCGATGCGATCATGACGCTGATCTACGTGGCGAGTCCCGTCATGCTCGTTGGCCTGCTCGTCGGCGTCGCTATTTCGCTGTTGCAGGCCGTCACGCAAATCCAGGAAATGACGCTCGCCTTCGTGCCGAAAATCCTGGCGATTTTTCTTTCCCTTCTGATCGCCCTGCCGTTCATGGCGGAGAAGCTGCACGCCGAAATGATGCGTATCGCTGCGCGCATCGTCAGCGGCTAAAGCATGAACATCGACATTTCGTTTCTGCCCGCCTTGGGCGCCGCTTTCATGCTGGCGTTCGCGCGCATCGGAACGATGGTGATGCTGCTGCCGGGCATCGGCGAACTGAATTTGCCGACGCGGGTTCGATTGGTCATCGCGCTGGCTCTGACCGCTGTCCTGCTGCCGCTCCACAGGGCGGCCTATTCAATCGATTTGCAGGCGCTCGGTCCGGTCATGACCATGGCCGGCGAGGAAATTCTGATCGGCGCCGTGCTGGGATTAACGGCGCGCCTGGCAATTTCATCATTGCAGGTTGCCGGTTTCGTAGTGGCCCAGCAGCTCGGATTTGGATTTGTCACGGCGGTCGATCCGACACAAAACGAACAGGGCGTGCTGGTCGGAAATTTCCTGACGATGCTGGGCATCACGCTGATTTTCGCCACCAACCTGCATTACCTGATCATCGGCGCGCTTAACGACAGTTATAATCTGTTTCAACCCGGCGCCATCCCGTTCACCGGCGATATGGCGCAGATGATTACCGGCGTCGTCACCACCTCGTTTCGGATCGGCATTCAGCTCGCGGCGCCGTTCCTCGTCTTCGGCTTGTTGTTTAACGTCGGCCTCGGCGTGCTGTCGCGCCTGATGCCGCAAATGCAGGTGTTCTTCATCGGCCTGCCGTTGTCGATCATGCTCGGTCTCGTCCTTTTATTGCTGGTGATCGGCGCGATGATGGGCACATTCGTCGGCTATCTTGAAAACGTGCTCGGCCAGCTCGCACCACACTCGCTCTGACCGGGGACGGGCGGGCACATGGCCGAAGAAAACGACGACAGCCAGAAAACAGAAGACCCGACGCAAAAGCGGATCGAGGAAGCGCTCAAGCGCGGCGACGTCGTCAAAAGCCAGGAAGTCAGCACCTGGTTTATCATTGCGGGCGGCACGCTGGCGGTCACGGCCTTCTCCGGGGCCGTCAGCACGAATTTAGCAGTTACGCTGCGCGGGTTGCTCGAGCATTGCGCACAATTCCGGGTCGACGGATCTGCGCTTGCGCGGCTCGGCGAAACGCTCAGCGTTAATGTTCTGGCAGCCGTTGCGATACCGTTTCTTTTGTTCGCGCTCGCAGCGCTCGGAGGTAACCTGATTCAGCACCGGCTGGTGTGGTCGTTCGAGGTATTGCAACCCAAACTGAGCCGCATTTCTCCTGCCGCCGGATTCAAGCGGCTCTTCTCGGCGCAAGCGCTGGCGAACCTTGCAAAAGGATTGGTGAAGCTCATCGTCGTCGGGACGGTGCTCACGGCATTGATGTGGCCCGAGCACCGGAAAATCGAAAATCTGACCTGGACCGACGTTGGCGCCGTCTTGCCGCTTACGCGGACACTGGCGCTCAAGCTGCTCGGGGCTGTCGTCTCCATGCTCGCGATCGTTGCCGCGGCCGACTACCTGTTTCAATACAGGCAGTGGTACCAGCGGCAGAAGATGTCGCTGCAGGAAATGAAAGAGGAGTTCAGGCAGTCCGAGGGCGATCCCGCTATTCGCGGCAAGATGAAACAGGTCCGGCAAACGCGCATGCGCAAGCGCATGATGGCAGCCGTGCCGAAAGCCGCAGTGGTGATTACGAACCCGACGCACTATGCGGTGGCGCTGCAATACGAGCGTGGCATGGAGGCGCCGGTTTGCGTCGCCAAGGGGGTCGATGCCGTCGCGTTGAAAATCAGGGAGGTTGCGGCCGAGCATTCGGTTCCCATCGTGGAAAACCCGCCGCTCGCCCGCGCGCTGCATGGTACGGTCGACATCGACGAGGTTATTCCCGTCGAACACTATAAGGCGGTGGCTGAAGTCATCGGTTACGTCATGAGGCTTCGGCGGGCCGTCGCCCGCCGATAGACACGAAAAGCGCTGAATTTCCGGGCGCAAGGTCTTGCGCCGGGAGGCCCCCTTAAGGCACTGAGGACCCGATACCGGCCGTCGCCACGGTGCGCCGAGGCTCAAGAACCAGATGACAGCGCAGGAACCGGCAGCGCGGATTTCGGCAATGGCCGATGACGAAGGTCAGCGCCTTTCGGCATTCGATCGAAGCCAAAGCGCTCCACGCACGGGCAGCGTGGGAATGGTGCTGGTCATTGCGGTTTTGCTGGTCGGAGCTGCGGTGGGCCTCGTGTATGTCGGGCCCGGAAACTCCCAGCCCTATATCCTCGCACTCCTGGCGCTGCTCGGCACTGTCGGCGTCTTTTCGTTATTTGCGATCGCGGCCGGAATTCTGCGTTTTGCGGGCAAGGACAACGGCGGGCCTTTGTTCAAGGCGCTGATCGACAATGCGGCCGAGGGCTTGCTCGTCACCGATCAGGGTGGCCGCGTGTTCTATGCCAACGGCACGTACCTCGACCTCATCAATGCGAGCGATCCTGACGACGTTCGGCCGATTGAGCGTGTGTTCATCGGCGACCCGGATGTATCGGAACCGATTTACCGCCTGCTCAAAGCCGCGCGCGAGGGGCGGCGCCTGCACGAAGAGGTCCGTATCTCCGGCGATAAGGTGAGCAGCGCGCGGTGGTTGCGCTTGCGCGTGCAGCCGCTCGCCGAGAGCGGCCCGAATGCAAAACTCACGGTCTGGTCGGTCGCCGATGTGACGCGCGAGCGGCAGAGGCAGGAGAACGTCTTTCAGGAATTGCAGCACGCAATCGATTATCTGGATCATGCGCCGGCGGGATTCTTCTCGGTCGATGCGCAGGGGTCGATCGTCTATCTCAACGCTACGCTTGCAGCCTGGCTCGACCATGACCTGGCCCAGGTCGGTACCGGCTCGCTGACGCTTTCGGATCTTGTCGCCGGCGAGGGCGCGGCATTGCTGACCACGCTGAATGCGGCGCCTGGCGAGGTGAAGACGGAAGTGCTCGACCTCGATCTCAAGACACGCACAGGCAAGCCTCTTCCGGTCCGCATATTTCATAAAATCGCGTTCGGCGCTGACGGCGAACCCGGCGCCTCGCGCACGCTTGTCCTTAACCGCGCCCGCGACGGCGGTACCGACCCACAGCGCGCAGCGGAAGTGCGCTTCATGCGCTTCTTCCAGAATACGCCGATGGCCATCGCAACCGTGGACAAGGCCGGGCGGATCGCGCGCAACAACGCGCGTTTCGCCAATACGTTCGCGAAAGTGCTCAAAGGCGATGATCGTTCAATACATACATGTGTCGTCGCACGCGACCGGGCCGAGCTTGAAACCGCGATCCGCAAGGCTGCGGAAGGGCAGGGCGACATTGCGCCGGTAGAAGCGGCGTTAAGCGGGAGCGAAGAACGCTGGGCAAGTTTCTTTGTTTCAGCGGTTGAAGAGCAAGATCGGGACGGCGAGGCAGCGATTGTCTACGCGCTCGAAACCACGGCGCAGCGCACGTTGGAAAACCGCATCAATCAGCAGCAGAAAATGGAATCGGTCGGCCAGCTCGCCGGCGGCATTGCGCACGATTTCAACAACGTGCTGTCCGCCATCATGATGGCGACCGATTTCCTGCTCAACGCGCACCGGCCGACCGACCCGTCGTTCCAGGACATTATCCAGATCAAGCAGAACGCCAATCGCGCGGCGGCGCTGGTGCGTCAGCTTCTTGCGTTCTCGCGCAAGCAGACGCTGCGTCCGCAGGTGCTCGATCTTAATGAGACATTGAGCGACTTGATGATGTTGCTGCGCCGGTTGATCGGCGAGCGCGTGACGCTTGTGCCTGGGCTCTCGAACGATTTGTGGCCGGTCAAGGTCGATATTTCGCAGTTCGAGCAAGTGATCGTCAATCTTGCAGTCAATGCGCGTGACGCCATGCCGGACGGCGGAACGCTGACCGTCCGGACGGCGAATATTACCGCTGACGAATGCGCAAACTTTACGACCAAAGGGATGCCGCCAGCCGACTACGTCTTGGTGGAGGTCAGCGATACCGGGACGGGTATCCCGGAAGGCATCATCGACAAGATATTCGAGCCTTTTTTTTCGACAAAAGAAGTCGGAAAAGGTACCGGCCTCGGCCTTTCGACCGTGTACGGCATCGTCAAGCAGACGGGCGGCTTCGTTTATGCCGACTCGAGACCGGGCAGCACGGCTTTCCGTATTTTCCTTCCGCGTCACGTTGCTGGCGGAGAAGCGGTTACGAATCCTGCCGAGGCGCCGGTGATCGTCGACGCCACATCCGCGGTTGACGACCTTGCGCGCGCTGCGGCGGTCGATCTCACCGGCCAGGGCACCATTCTTTTGGTCGAGGATGAAGAGGGCTTGCGCGCGCTCAATGCGCGCGGTCTTGCGTCGCGGGGCTACACGGTGCTCGAAGCCGGAAACGGCGTCGAGGCGATAGAAATACTCGAGCGCGAGGAGGGCGAGATCGACCTCGTCGTTTCCGACGTTGTGATGCCGGAAATGGACGGCCCCACGCTGCTCAAGGAGATGCGCCGCCGCAATCCCGATCTCAAGATGATCTTTGTCTCAGGATATGCGGAAGACGCCTTTCAAAAGAGCTTGCCTGAAGGCGAGAAGTTCTCGTTTTTGCCCAAGCCGTTCACGCTCAAGCAGTTGGTCGCCGCCGTCAAGGAAACGATGGCCGGCTAGCTGCCGTAATCGCTTCGGTCTAGTCGCACGCGCGCGCGTAGCGGATAAGGCCGGTGAAGAAAACCATATCGCGCGGCCGGCACTGGAAGATTTGCCCATAGGCGGGTTGCGGCGCGTTGAAGTAGGCGGTTTCCCGTTGGCTCACCGCTTCCGTCGTGCCGATGGGCGTGTCGACGGGAACAAAGTCTGTCAGGCTTCGATCGACCGGTGAAAACGTTGCAGACGCGCTGCCGGTCGTCGCCAGCAACAGCGCAATTGCCAGTACCCGTCTCATCTTCGGAACCTCGCCAATCTCAAAGAAGCAATCGGGATGTGGGTTGGCGCGTTCCGGGAGAGCAATGACAAGTGTGTGAGTGCGGGCCTTACAAAAGCATGGAACTATTCCTACTTTGACGTTCGATGTTCACGCCGGAGGAAACTCGCTTATGTTTCGACTTCGCAGTCTGATCGGCTTGGCCGTGGTTGCGGTTGTATTGGTATTTGCCGCCGTCGCAGCTGACGCCCGCGTCGGCGGTGGCTTCTCCGGCGGCAGCCGTGGCTTCCGCACATATTCTCCGCCGCCGATCACGCGCACGGCGCCAAATACCGCCGCTCCAGTTCAACGCTCCTTGACTGGTCGTCCGTCGCAGCCCTTTGGAACGCCGAACCGGCCCGGCCTTTTCGGCAATGGACTTTTCGGAGGCGGCCTCTTCGGCGGGCTTGCCGCCGGATTCCTTGGCGCGGGATTGTTCGGACTGCTGTTCGGTCATGGATTTTTTGGCGGGCTCGGCGGCGCCGGTTCGATGCTCGGGCTTCTTTTGCAGATCGGATTGATCGTCCTGCTGGTTCGTTTTGCGCTCGGTTGGTGGCAGCGCAGGAATGCGCCGGCCTTTGCGAGCGGCTCGCCATCTTCTTCGCTGCATGCATTTGACGCGGGTGCATCGGGATTTGGTGCGGGCACTTCCACAGGAGCGCCGCTTTCGATCACGAAGTCAGACTACGATGCGTTCGAGCACCTGCTGGGCGAGATTCAGCGTGACTATGGCGCCGAAGACTTGAATGCGTTGCGCGCCAACGTCACGCCCGAAATGCTGTCGTATCTTGCCGAGGACCTGACGCAAAACGCCAGCCGCGGTGTCGTCAATGAAATCTCCGAGGTGAAATTATTGCAGGGCGATCTTGCCGAGGCCTGGCGCGAGGGTTCGACCGATTACGCAACGGTCGCCATGCGCTTTTCACTGATCGATCGGATGATCGAGCGCGCGAGCGGACGCGTCATCGAGGGCGACGACAGATCGATTGAGGTTACTGAAGTCTGGACATTCCGCCGCGAGCAGGGCGGCAACTGGCTCTTGTCAGCGATTCAGCAGGCGTAAAGGTCAGGCGCTTTTTGCCGGTTCGGAACTTCCGGCGGACGCGGGAGCGGCTTCCGTCATCGTGAGTTGATGTTCGAAGTTTACGCCGATCTGTTTTTCCTTGCGCCAAACCACATGGCAAAACCGCCGTGGCGTCAGGTTGCGCTTCGATAGCAGGAGCTCAAACCGCTCAGGCAAAGATTCAGGGTTTTCGACCTCAAGGCGCGCACCGGTATCCGAGGCGTCCGCCAGAGCACAACCTTGCAATTCGCCGCCTTCGAGCACGATCCAGGCCGAATAGCGGATCGGTTGGCGGCGCGATCTCCGGTTATCCTGTTTCATTTCGCTTCAATACCGATGAGTTGCCGGCCGGCGTATCGTGGACGTAACACTTCATTAACGAATGCCGCGTCACGACCGAACTGTAGGAGTTTGCAATTACCAATTCATAAAGCGGCTAAGAAGGCTCGGATAAATCATTACTTTTCGACCGGCGCACGCGTTCTTGGGTGGGGCGCAGGCCGTTGACGTTACGGCCAAATCCGTTTATGTGGCCGCCCGCAACCTGGTTTTCGGCTTAACTTGCACGCTCCCGGCTTGGGCCAGCGACCTCAAGTGATCTCCCAAAACTCGGATAGTTGCCGCCTTCGCGATGAGCGCGCGGGCGTACAACGACAAAGCGTGAAAGGAACTATGATGGCTGTCGGAACTGTGAAGTTCTTCAATACCCAGAAAGGCTATGGATTTATCCAGCCTGACGATGGTTCGAAGGACGTGTTCGTGCACATCAGTGCGGTGGAGCGCGCCGGTATGCGCTCGCTCATGGAAGGCCAGAAGGTCACCTATGAGATCGTCACTGAGCGCGGCAAGCAGGCGGCGGGCAATCTGGCGCCGGTCTAAGCCGACTGGTAACGGAATTGACGAGAAGCCCGGCGGTTACGCCGGGCTTTTTGATTCTCAGGCGATGAATGAGCCGCTAACCTCCGGCGGTTTGAAGGGAGGATTGTTATGGACATTTATGCTTGCGGCTCACGTTCATCGCGGCGAATGGGCGCGCCGAGTTTCACCGGTACGGTCTGGCAGGACCCGATCATTCAGGCGCCCGATCCCGCCTTGTTGCGGTCAGCCTGGGTGCGCTTTGAGCCGGGGGCACGGACGGCTTGGCATACGCATCCGCTCGGGCAGACGTTGCATATCACTGCCGGCGTCGGCCGCGTGCAGACGTGGGGAGGGCCAATCCGTGAAGTCCGGCCCGGCGACACCGTGTGGATTCCACCGGGTGAAAAGCATTGGCATGGCGCCACGCCGGCGACCGCCATGGAACACATCGCCATGCAGGAGCATCAGGGCGGCGAGCATGTGAAATGGCTCGAGCCGGTAACGGATGAGCAATACGGCCAATCGGTTGCAGGTTGACGGCAGCTTCACCGGCTGGTGATCGGCGTACGCGGAATAGCCGCAATCGTCCGGTGTTCAGCAAGGCCGGTAGCGCGGCACCCGCCGCGCCCAAGTCGGGAGGACTTCCATGCCTGCAATGCGGACATGTTTGCCACTTGCTGCTTGCCTCGCACTGCTCATCGGCTCCTGCGCTCAGGCGCAACAGGCCGATATGTCATTCTTCGTAACGAGCCACGGATCGGGAAAAGGCGGTGACCTCGGCGGTCTCGCCGGCGCCGATAGCCTTTGCCAGTCGCTGGCGCAATCGGCCGGTGCCGGCGCAAAGACCTGGCACGCCTACCTGTCGACGCAAGGCGCGGGCGCGGTGAACGCACGCGACCGCATCGGCAAGGGGCCGTGGAAGAATGCCAAGGGCCTCGTGGTGGCGGCCAGCGTCGCGGACCTGCATAGTGCAAACAACAAGCTCAACAAACAGAATAATCTTTCGGAGAAGGGTGAGGTCATCAACGGCCGCGGCGACAAGCCCAATCGTCACGACATCCTCACCGGCTCGCAACCGGACGGCACGGCCTTTACCGACAGTGCCGATCATACCTGCAAGAATTACACGAGCAGCACGCAGGGCGCGGTGATGCTCGGCCATAACGACCGCGAGGGTTTACGCGACGATGCGGCTTCGCATTCGTGGAATTCGGCGCATCCCTCGCGCGGGCCGGACGGCGGCTGCTCGCAGAAGGACTTGCAATCGACCGGTGGCGACGGCCTTCTGTATTGCTTCGCGGTGAATTGAAGTTGCCTAAATCCTCGGCGGGCGCGCTTTTACGGCGCGCCCGCTTGCTTTTTGCTCTTCCGAGGCGGTTTTATTCCCGCGTCAAAGCGGGAGGATGCCCATGCGTTACTCACTTTATTATTGGCCGCAGATTCAGGGGCGCGGCGAATTCGTCCGCCTCGCGTTGGAAGATGCCGGCGCGCCTTACACCGACGTCGCGCGCGGCAAGGGCGGTACCGACAAGATGATGCGCATGATGGAAGGCAAGGGCGCGAGCACGATCCCGTTCGCACCGCCGTTCCTGAAGGCCGGCAAGCTTGTCATCGCGCAAACCGCCAACATTCTTTTCTATCTTGGCCCAAAGCTGAAGCTGGCGCCGCGTGAAGAAGCGGGACGCTTATGGGTGCACCAATTACAGCTCACGGTGACCGATTTCGTGAAGGAGATCCACGATACGCATCACCCGATCGCCGGCAGCCTTTATTACGAGGACCAGAAGACAGAGGCCAAGCGCTTCACCGAGCACTTCCTGCGCGATCGCGCGCCGAAATATCTGGGCTACTTCGATCGCGTGATCGGCAAAAGCAGGGGGCCGTTTCTTACCGGGCGGAAGGCCACGTATGCCGACCTGTCGCTGTTTCAGGTCATTGCCGGATTGCGTTATGCGTTTCCGCAGGCGATGAAACGCATCGAAGAAAAGGTGCCGCGGGCCGTCGAGGTGCACGATCGCGTGATCGCACGGCCGAACATCGGGCGGTATCTCAATTCCAAGCGCCGGCTGCCGTTCAACAAATGGGGAATTTTCAGAAGGTATGAGGAGTTGGATGCGTGAGCCATGAAAGCGTGTCATCGCCCGCGCAAGCGGGCGATCCAGTAAAGCGGCTGTGGTGGTTACTGGATCATCCGCTTTCGCGGATGATGACGGCATCGTTTGCTTCTACCCATGAGCCGGCAGCGCCTTCCCGCCCGCCGTCACCGGTTTCGAGGAAATCAGCGTGAAGGCAATGATGCACGGCTCCTTGCCGTTGTTCATCCAGTTATGGATCGTGCCGCGTTGCACCAGCACGTCTCCGGCTTTCAGATGAACGACGACGCCATCATCGAGCTCCATGTCGATTTCGCCGGAGATGATGACAGCATAATCGATGGAGTCTGTCCGGTGATTGCGCGGCGCGACGCCCGGTCCGTAGCTGATGACGCGGAAGACGGTGCCATTATCGACGGTCGTGGCGATCGACTTGTGCGACGGATCGGCATTGCCATCGTTGCTGACGGGAAAGCCCTCGCTTGACCAAATCACCGACGAATTCAAACCCGGCCTTGTCGAAATCACATTCGTGACCTGCTCGTCGACCACTACCTTGGCGCGTCCTTGTGCATCATGCCCCGTCACAACGCGGCGAACTTTCAGGCTCATTGCTTTTCCTCCACCACTCTTTTGATTCTTTTGCGGTTCGACTCGTGCCAGAGCAAAAACATGCCGGACCCGACGACGATGGCCGAGCCGCCCAGCAGGGCAAGACTCGGGATGTCGCCCCAGAAGACAAATCCGATCAACAGCGCCCAGACCAGCGAGAAATAGTAGAACGGCCCGACAGCGGAAGCTGGCGCCAGCCACAATGCGCGTGTCCACCAGTACTGCCCGAACACGTTAAACACGCCGTTGATCAGCATCGCGCCGAGATCGCGGTTGCTCGGCCACACAAAGCCGAAGACCGGCAGCGCGATCGCAAAAAAAGTGGCAAGAAAAATCATTTGGTAGATCGTGAGCGTTTCGACCGACTCGGTCGCGCTCATGCCACGCACGGCGGCGGTGACACATCCCAGCAGCACCGCGTTGCCGAGTGCAGCGAGCGCGCCAAGGCGAAAGCTGTCGGCGCCGGGTGCGGCCACCAACAGTACGCCGGCGAATCCGGCGATCAGGGCGAAGCTGCGCGCGAGGCCGACTTTCTCGCCGAGCCATAGAGCTGCGAATAGCGCTGCGAACAGCGGCGAGGAAAAATTGATGGCGACGGCGCCAGCGAGCGGCATCAAGCCGAGCGCGATGACGATCAGGCTTTGCGCGATCGCCTGCGTCGCGCTGCGGCCGACGTGATCGCGCAGGCGCTTGGTTTGAAAGACAGCGAGGCCTTTGCGCGGAAGGATCAGCACCGCACAGGTGATGAGCGAGGCGAGCGCTCGGAAAAACAGCACCTCCGCGAACGAATAACCGGCGACCTGCCACTTTGAAATCGCGGTGGAGATCGCGAACATGACCGTCGCGAGCATCATGTAAAGCATGCCCAGCGGAATGCGGTCGGCGCGCGGGGTGGCGGGGGCGCGCTGGTCGAGGCTGTCGGTGGTCAAAGGACTGAAGCTCCGTCGGCAGGCGCCGTTGCCTAGCATGGCTGCGGCCGTAACGGCAGGTGAAAAAAGGCTGACGCCGCCGGCGGAAACCGCATGCCGGCTGCCGGCGCGCCGAGGCTTTGATTGGTTCCCTCATATTAGTGTGTAGCGGTCGCGCGGGAACGTGCCATTTGCACCGACGTTCTCACTTGGCGGTCTGCTTGAGATCGCCACCAGACTTTTTTACCTCGCCTAACGAGGGACACACACGGAACGAATGAGGAGAACGGCATGAAATTTCTGACCATCGCGACCGCTGCCGTCTTATTGGCGGGAATCGGCGTTGCCGCGGCGCAGTCGCCGCAATCGGGCAAGTCGGCAGACGAGCTCAAAGGATCGCAGGCGCAAGAGCGCAATCCGAATGGAAGCACGGGCGGCTCGAAGAAGAATCCGTCGCCGAACGCCGGCGGCATGACCACTGGCAGCGCAACCTCGGGCGGACATCTTGTGCCGAAGAATCACAAAGGCGCGGGCCCCGGCTACGATGTGAAGAAAAACGGCGTCAACAAAGGCGAGGTCGGCGGCGAAGCCGAACAGTAAACGCGTAAACGCTAGGTCCTGCTGCTAGCGGTTTCTCTAAAAGCCCGGCCTATTGGCTGGGCTTTTTGCGAGCCTGCAACGCTGAAACAATCTGTTGCGCTGGCGGTTTCCACCTCGATGCGCGTTTCTCCATACGATGACATCAAATCGGTTCCCCGCGCGCCCGGCGTGCGGCTGCGCGGGACGACGGCGATGCTGGCGGCAGCCGCCGTGCTGACCATGGTATTCACCGTCGTCAACTTGCCGGGCCCGCTGTACGTCATCTATCGGCAGCGCTTTCATTTCTCCGAGCTGATGCTCACGGTCGCCTATGCGGTCTACATGCTCGGCTCGTTGATCGCGATGGTCCTGTTCGGGCGCATCTCCGACCAGATCGGCCGTCGTCCTGTGCTTTACCTTTCGATCGTCTTGTCGGCGGTGGCCGCCATCGTTTTCATTTTCACCTTCAACACAGCGACGCTGCTGGCTGCGCGCATCGTAAGCGGGCTCGGCGCGGGCCTGACCGCGACGGCGTGCACCGCGTGGATTGCCGAACTGCCGCCGAAGGAGGAGAGGCCGAAGGCGGCCTTGTTCTCGACCGGGGCGAACCTGCTCGGGCTTGCGCTCGGCCCGCTGCTCGCCGGGTTGATTGCGCAATATGCAATCCTGCCACTGCGGCTGCCTTACATCATCTATCTGGCCGGCCTGATTGTGCCGGCGTTGGCGGTCTGGACCTTGCACGAGACGGTGCGCGAGCCGAAACCGCTGGATGAAGTTTCGTTGTGGCCGCGCATCGGCGTGCCGAATGAAATCCTCGCGCCGTTCATCGCCCCGGCGGTTACGGCCTTTGCGGCTTTTGCCCTGATGGGCTTTTACTCGGCGCTGATCCCAACTTTGCTGAAGGAGAGCCTGCACATCGGCAATCACGCGGTTGGCGGCGCCGTGACGTTCTTCATGTTCGTGTGCGGCGTGGCTGCGATTGCAAGTTCGGGCGTCTTGTCGAGCCGGGCGGCGATGTTCACCGGCCTCGGGCTGCTTATTCCCGCGGTGGCGCTACTGGTGCTGGCGCAACAGTTCGGCTCGATGCCGTTGTTGCTCGCGGCAAGCGCGATCGGCGGCGCATCCGGCGCGCTCGGCTACCGCGGCAGCCTTGCCGTCATCAACGAGATCGCGCCGCAGGACCGCCGCGCGGAGATTGTCGCGACGTACCTGATCTGCTGCTACATCGGCGTTTCGGTGCCGGTGATCGGCATCGGCGTCATCACCGGGCCTTTGGGCGCCAAAATTGCCGACATGATCTTTGCCGGCGCGCTGTGCGTGCTGGCCGTTATCGCGATCGTCACCGGCTGGAAGTACGCCGAGGACTAATGGCGCCCGTTCTTGCCGTTCTTCTTCGCGTGCAGTTCGCGCTGCTTTCGGCGTTTCCTCGCCCGGCGCTTGCGGCAGGGGACGCATCGGCAGCGGTCCTTCGCGAAGAAGATCTCCATGTAGTTCTCGCCGTAGTCGACCGTGATCTCCTCGCCCGGCTCGATGCGGCGGTTGGCGATATAGTCGACGCGTTTGGTGCCGCGCCGGATGATGGCGTCGGCATTCGGCTTGCAGGAATGATTGACGTAGCGCGCAAGGTTTCTGCGCGTGGTGCCGTCGATGCACCAGTCCTTGTTGATCTCGAACAGGTATTTGTTGCGGCGGTACTTCTCGAGCTTGTCGGCCACTTCGCCCGGTATCAGCCGGCCGCTGTAGCGCACGATGAACTGCCGGCTCTTGATCGGCTCGACGGCAAAGAGGCCGAGGCCGGTATGGGACCGGCCGATGCGGAAGAATTTTTTGGCGGACATTCCGGAGCGGGGAATCACGATTTCAAACTGCGCGTTGCCGATTGCCAGATGATAACGCCGAGGTCAATGCACGGGTTGCGTTGGCCGGTCTAGCAGCGGCACGTTTCGGATCGTGCTATCGTCAAAGAGCGGAAAGGGGAGCGCCATGCCGTCGAGCACCGAGCGCTGGCCGGAATTGCCATACGCCGCGTGGAAGGACACGCGCGATACGCTGCATCTGTGGACGCAGATCGTCGGCAAA
>DASUKT010000335.1:0-4827 GCA_036278575.1 Pseudolabrys sp.
GAAGCTGGCGAACGCCTCGAACGGCAAAAACTACATCGAGACGGTGTGGGGCCGCGGCTACGTGCTGCGCGAGCCGAGCGAGCACGAGGAGCGAATTCCGGCCTAACTTCCCTGCCCCTTGCGCTGCATCTCTGGTGGTCATTGCCGGCTTGACCCGGCAATCCATCGAAAAACAAGACCCCGCCCATGAGGCGGGGTTTTTCAATCAGCATCCGCCATCGTCCTCGCGTTGCTTTCGCATCTCCGCCGCGGATCATGCTCCGTCGTGCTGCAATGGGGAACGAAGCCGGATCGCCAAGGTTGACGTTGCATCGCAGTATCTCTCGGGAGCCCCGCAAGTCATCGTGCATGCTGAACGGATGGTTTCAATGAGCCGGCTGCAACAGTTGACACCGACGGGGAGAACCCACGCCGCGAATAACCTGCACACCTTCAAAGCCCATCCCTATCTCACCGGTGCGGGAGCGGCCGTCGGGCTATTGGCGCTTTCGGCGCTTATCAATGCACAGCTCGCCAGACGGGCCGAACGTGCCAATCCGCCGGCCGGCCGGTTCATCGAGATCGACGGCACCCGGCTCCACTATGTGGAACGCGGCAAAGGCAAGCCGCTGCTGCTCCTGCATGGCAGCGGCACGATGATCCAGGACTTCGAGAGCAGCGGCCTTATCGATTTGGCCGCCCAAAATTATCGGGTGATTGCATTCGATCGGCCGGGATACGGTCACAGTGAACGGCCGCGCATCACGGTATGGACTCCCGAAGCGCAAGCCGACCTGCTCCGCAACGCGCTCAACCAACTTGGTGTTCCGCGCGCAATTGTGCTTGGACATTCATGGGGCGCTTCGGTGGCCGTCGCGCTCGCTTTGAAATACCCAGCACTCGTTAGCGGGCTCGTGCTCGCGTCAGGATACTACTATCCCAGCGCTCGAGCCGACGTCGTGGCACTGTCGGCGCCAGCGATCCCGGTGATTGGAGATATCGTCCGGTACGCCATCTCGCCGATCGTAAGCCGACTGATGTGGCCACTGATGCTGCGCAAGCTTTTTGGGCCGGCGTCCGTTCCTCGGAAATTTGGCAGCTTTCCGAAGGAGATGACGTTCAGGCCCTCACAGATCCGAGCCAGCGCAGCTGAATTTGCGCTCATGATCCCCGACGCCTATGCCGGGCGCGCGCACTATAAAGACCTGAAAATGCCGGTGGTCATCATTGCCGGCGACGAAGACCGTTTGATCGATGTTGACGACCAATCTGCACAGCTGCATCGGGACATCCCCCAAAGTGTGTTCCACCGCATTCCCGGAGCCGGTCACATGATTCATCAAACAGCGACGGAGGATGTGATGGCCGCGATCGATGTGGCTGCGGGAGCGCAGACGGAAGACAACTCCGGTCCTCGCCACGCGAGTAGTCCGCGTACAAGCCGCACGAGCGCCGCGCAGCGCACAGCGGGCGCGGGGTAAGCAAGACCGACCGCGGCGACTTGCAGAGCGAGCCGAGCGAACACGGAGAGAGGATTCCGGCTTAAACGCGGAACTCCCTGCCCGCCCATCCGCACTATCGGACAAACGAAAAAACAAAGACCCCGCTGCGAGCCGGGTTTTTGTTGGCCACTTGCAGATAGTCTCTGGCCGCCACCTTGAGTGCCGCTCGCGGGCGCGGTCAACGCCCGCAGCAGCCGCGTTCTATCTTTTGGTGCGACGGGGCAAGTGCCGACAGCGGCCTCGACGTGTCATTTCATTTCGGCTGGCGATGAAAACGGCTTTGTGGCATCCACCACGAACATGACCAGCGCACTCAGGTCGTGTTCCCCGTTGCTGAAAACCTGCATCGGCATGCCGGGACCATGCCCGGGCATGAACTGTCCGACATCCGCGTGACTTACGCCATGGGGGGTCTTCTGGCCCAACTGGCCTGACAGCACATAAAAGGCCTCCGAACCCGGGTGGGTGTGGATGCGCGTCTTCGCGCCATGCCCGCCGCTGGCGTAGTTGATCCGCAGCAGATACTCGGATGCCTGGATAGGCGGCACGGGTCCGATTTCGACGACTTTCGTTCCACCGTGCGCGGGGGCGCCCTTCGCGCCGAGCGTAAAGAGCCAGGTTTTGCCGGCTGCGTCAGCAGCCAGGGACGTCGGTCCCGCTGCCGCCTTTGCCTGCGCGAGTGTCGGGAAATTCTCGATTTGCCAATAGAGCGGGCCGGTGGGGAGTTCCTTGAGCTTTTTTTCCGCGAGCGCCTTGATAACAAACTTGCTTTCCGCGGCGGCGATCGACGGCGCGATAACGAATCCGATCGTACACAGCAAAAGAGCGAAACGAAAAATCCGTGGCACCGCAGGCCTTAAGCTACGCATCATTCTTCTCCTCCGGCTCGTGAACAGATGGCTGCTCGATGGTTCACCTAAGTTGAGGGAGCCAACGGCGTAACGAAGGAAACCGAAGGAAATCACGAAAAACTGCCGAGATTCGAATTGCCGGTTGCGGTAGAATGAAAGACGCCCGACGGGAACCCGGCGGCGTCGAGGTCAGGCAAGGCGGCAGCTTCGTCGTCTCGGGATTTCTCGATGAAGCTTCACACTCGGTGCGGCCGCTCAAATGGAGTTTGTCGTGGGTAGTCTCTCTCGCCGGAATGCCATTCTGCTCGCCACGCTGGTCGCCGCGTCTCCGCTTGCATCTTCGATTTCCGTCGCTGCCGACCTGCCCCTGGCAATCAAGGGCTACGATCCGGTGGCCTATTTCACCGACGGAAAGCCGACGCCCGGCGTGCCGGAGTTCGAATATGTATGGGATGAGCATCGCTACCGGTTTGCCAGCGCCGAACATCGCGATTTGTTCAAGGCTGACCCCGTGCGTTACGCGCCGCAATTCGGCAACTACTGCGCCATGGCTTTAGCCTTGAACCAGGTAATCGTGGCGGATCCCGAAAATTGGCTGATCAGCGACGGCAAGCTCTACGTGTTTGGAAAACCGGCACCTGGCGGCCCGGCTCTCTTTCAGAAAGATCTCGCCAACAACATCACGAAGGCGAACCACAACCGCCCGATCCTTCCCAGGGAGTAGCGATCAGCGCACGCTGCCGGACCGTGCCGTTAGAAGGCCGGCCTTGCGCAAGCCGTCGCGCAAGCGCTCGAGATCGACGGCATTTAGAAATTTGGTCCCGAATTCCCCTGGATCGAACGTCGGATCGAGACGGCGGATCATCGTGACCATGCGCGCCGTATCGTCGGTCCGATTCTGCTCGGCATAGGCGGCCGCCAGCACGATACGACTGAAATTTGCGCCCGCAGTTCTGCTCAGATTGAGTTCGCCCTGTTCGATCGCGCTGTCGTATCGCCCTTTCAGGTAGTAGGCGAGACTCAGCGCAAAACGATCCATCGGGTTGAGCTCCGGGTCGATTCGCTGCGCCCGTTCCAATTCCGCGATGGCGGCGTCCGTCTGCCCCGACCACATCAGAATGTTGCCATGACCCGCAATGCCGCTGGCGTCGCTTGGATTGATCGCCAACGCACGATCGATCTCGGTCTCAGCCTGTGCATATCGGTGGTAGAAGATATGGATACGACCGAGAACGACGTGAGCGCGGACATTTGAGTCGTCCACACTGAGCGCCTTGTTTGCCATTTCTTCCGCACGATTCAGGAACTCTATCGGCGACTCCGCCCAACCCATCGAGGTCGCGTCGTAATAGGTTTCGGCAAGCGCTGCATAAGCCGCAGCGTAGTTCGGATCGATATCGATCGCGCGCCGCAGAAGAACCCGCGCCTCCGCAATCTTTGCCCGTTCCGGCCGCAACAAGGCGGGCCTGGCGCGAAGCACATAATCGTAGGCTACAAGACTTTTAGTTGGTTTCCTGACAGCGCGCCGCTGTTCGGCCTGCGATACACGAATGGCCAGGGCTCCTGCGATCTGTGTCGTGATCTTGTCTTGCAGGACAAAAAGATCGGTCAGCGCTTCGTCGAAGGTTGCCGCCCAAAGTACCTGTCCGTTTGTGTCGACAAGTTGCGCATCGACGCGCAACCGGTCGCCGATCTGCCGTACATTTCCTTCCACCTGATAGCGCACGGCAAGGCGGTTCGCGATTTCTGCCGGATTTGTGGGTTTGTCCTTGTACGGAAGGACGGCGTTCCACGACATCACGGTCAACGACGAGAAACGGCCGAGCGCGTTGATAATGTCCTGCGTCAATCCATCCGCGAAATACGCGCTGCCCGGATCCTTGTTCTGATTGCCGAGGGGAAGAACAGCGATCACAGGTTTTGTGTCGCTTGCGCCGTTTTTTCGAACAATGCCGCTCCATAGCACGCCCGAGACGAGCAAGACGGCCAAAGCGAATGAAGCCAATAAGATGTACCGGACGAAAACGGCTTTCGATGGCCTGGCCGGTCCGTTGGAGACCGGCGCATCGAATGTATCGGTTTGAGTGTTGGCGTCTGATACGGACGTCGACACATCCGATTCAAAGCGGTAGCCGCGTCGCGGGATGGTCTTGATCAGGCGTTGCCCGTCGGCTCCAAGCGTTCGCCGCAATTCGCCAATGCTTTGCACCAGCGCATCATCGGTCACGGCAAGGTTGGGCCAGACGGCCGCAAAGAGTTCGTCCTTCGATATGAGCCGGCCTGAATTCTCCGCGAGATATTGCAGCACGGCCAGAGCTTTCGGCCGCAACACAATTTCATTTCCCTCAAGCAGCAGACACCCGCGACGCTGATCCAGCACGTAACGGTCAAAGTGCAGCCGCTTTGACTGCGGCTGTGCTGAAGGATCGGGGACGCGGATCGTCATTTGTCGCCTCAGGCCCTTCAGCATGAGCCCCGAATTGCGGTCCATCGGG